>JAQVCU010000069.1 GCA_028689635.1 Oscillospiraceae bacterium | reverse complement strand
ATGGTCATGCTCGTGATCGTGGTCGTGTTCATGGTCGTGATCGTGGTCACAGCCTTCCCCGTGATGATGGTGGTGGCCGCATTCCGGGCAAATCTCCTCCTCAGACAACAGCTCCTGGGCCAGGGACTGGGGGATCTCCATGACCTCCAGGATCTTTTTGCCGTCCAACTGCTCCCAGGGGGTAGTGATCACGCGGGCCTGACCGTTGTGCTCCCGCAGCGCTTCCACGCATTGCTCCAGCTTTTCCTGGGGCATGTTTTGGGTGCGGCTAAGAACGATGGCCTGGGCGCTCTCCACCTGGTTGTTGAAAAATTCGCCGAAGTTTTTCATATAGATGCGGCATTTGGATGCGTCCGCCACGGTGACGGAGCTGGCAAGAGTGACCGGGATCTCCTGGGCAACGCCCTGTACCGCGCGGATCACGTCGGAGAGCTTGCCCACGCCGGAGGGTTCGATCAGGATGCGGTCCGGAGAAAACTGGGTGAGCACCTTTTTTAAGGCCTCGCCAAAATCCCCCACCAGGGAACAGCAGATACAGCCGGAGTTCATCTCGGTGATCTCCACGCCGGCGTCTTTGAGGAAGCCCCCGTCGATGCCGATCTCGCCGAATTCATTTTCGATGAGGACGATCTTTTCTCCGGACAGGGCCTCGGAGAGAAGTTTTTTGATCAGCGTGGTTTTGCCCGCGCCCAAAAAGCCGGAAATAATGTTGATCTTTGTCATGACGGATGCCTCCTGAATTTCTATCGTTTCCTCCGGGCGGGCCCGGAGGGATGCGGACTGTTTTTAATCATACTCAAAAAATAGGAATTGTGCAAGAGGGGAAGGCGGGTTTTCTGGCGCTTCCCCTCTTTTTTTGTGCAAAACGGCGGCTGGCGCCGGGCCGGGGCTCATTCCCGATCCAGCGCCAAAACCGCCTTATACAGCGCGTCGGCCCCGCGGGCCACGTTTTCATAGTCGGTCCATTCTTCTTTGCAATGGGTCAGGCCCCGGCGGCTGGGCAGAAAAAGCATCCCCACCGGCCAGCCCAGGGCAAAAATCATGGCGTCATGCCCGGCCCCGGAATCCATGCGAAGGGCGGAGCTCCCGCTTTTTTCCGCCGCCGCTTCCAACGCGGTCACGATCTCCCTGGCGCAGGGGGTTGGCGGAGTATAGGTGTAAAGCTCGCACTGTGCCTGCACCCCATATTCCTGCTCCGTCCGGCGGCACTCCCGCTCCAAAATGCCGTCCAGCTCCTCAAAACAGCTCTCCTGCCCGCTGCGAAAATCCATGGAGAACACGGCGCGGGAGGGAATGGCGTTGATCTCCCCGGGATAAAGGCTCATCCTGCCCACCGTCAGGGTGGCGCGCCCGGCGTACTGCTCCGCAGTGATCCGCGCCATGTGGGAGATCAGGCTGACGCTGGCCAGGGCGGCGTCCCGGCGCTGGTCCATGGGCGTAGAGGGATGGGCGGTGACCCCCTTTACCGTAAGGGTAAACCACCGGCAGCCAAAGATCTTCTCCACAACGCCAAGGTCGATCCCCTCCCGCTCCAGACGGCTCCCCTGCTCCATGTGCACCTCTAAAAACGCCCGCACAGGCTCGTCCCGGCGGCACACGCACGCAAGGTTTCCGGAAAGCCCATAGGCGCGCAGGGCCTCCCGCAGGGTGATTCCGTCGTCGTCCTGCATCCCGTCCAGCTCCGCTTCGCCCCACACCCCCATGGCAAGCTTGCTGCCGCCCAGGTTTTTAAAGCGCGCCCCTTCTTCCATCACTGTGGCCACCGCTTCAAAGCCGCGGCGCAGGCGCACGCCGTTTTCTTCCAGCATCCGGGCAACCTCCAGGGCGCAGACGATCCCCGCCTGCCCGTCAAAATAGCCGGAGCAGCGCACCGTATCCAGATGAGAGCCGCTGAGGATCTTGGGGGCGGCGGGGTCAAGGCCCCGGCGCAGGCCATAGAGGTTGCCCACTCCATCCTCCCGCGCCTCCAGGGCGCAGGCGCGCATCTGCTCCAACACATAATCCGCCGCCTTCCGAAAGGCCGGCGTGTAGGAAAGTCGGGTCGTCCCCTCCCCGCCCGGCGCGGAAAAATCTCTCAGCGCTTCCAGGTCTCTCTGGATCCGTTTTGCATCCGCCATATCGCATCCCCTTTTCTTTTTTCGGCGCCGCGGTCATGCCGCCGGCGTCCCTTTCCTGTGGAACAGGGCGGAAAGGTCATTTTCGATATAAAACACCGACAGCATCATGATCAGGCCGCCTACCACCAGGCGCCATGTCAGCGGTTCAAACCCGATCAGCACAGAACAGACGCTGCCGAACACCGCTTCCAGCCCCAGGATCATGGAGACCTTGGTGGCGGAAGCGTATTTCTGCGAGGTGATCTGGATGATGTAGCAAAGGCCGGTATTGAGCACCCCCAGCAGCACCACGGCCAGGGTCCCCTGCCAGCTGCTCCACAGTGGGGAATAATCTATCGGGAAAAAGGGCAGGGCCGCCACCGACCACAGCGCCGCCGTCGAAAGCTGCACAAAGGTAAACAGCATGGATTCAAGGCCCGCGGAATATTTTCCCATCAGGCTGGTGTGGGTGCTGAAAACAAGGCAGCTGCCCAGGGTCAGCAGATCCCCGGCCGAAAAAGAAAGGCCGCCCGAAAACTCTAAGGACAGCACCGCCACGCCGATCAGGCAGAACACCGCCCCCCGGAACACCCGGGCGTCCGGACGGCGCCGCATCAAAAGCCAGCTGATAAAAGGCACACAGATCACCGAGCAGGAGGAGAGAAACAAGCTATTGGAGGGCTTTGTGTAGATCAGGCCCAGCTGCAGCAGGAAAAATCCGAAAAACAGCAGCGTCCCGCACAACAGCCCCAGTACCAGATAATGGCGGTTCAGCTTTTTCAGATCTTTCAGGACAAAAGCCCCCACGCACACAGCGCCGATGATAAAACGAAGCAGGTTGATCATCAGGGTGCTAAAGCCGCAGTCAATGGCGATCTGGATCATGATGGTACCGAAGCCCCAGATGATGGCCACCGCAAAAAGCGCGCCGTTCAGCGCCCATTTCTGTTCCCTCAAAAGTTTTTCCATGGTTTCTCCCTTTTGCGCCGCTTTTGTCCGCAGGCGGGCGGCCGTATTTCTTTTCGATTATACCTGTTTCCCCGGGGCTTTTCAAGGCGTGGAGGAGGCCTTTTCTTTTTCCCCTTCCCGTGATATGATTAAAAACAAAACGCTCTGTCGTACCGAGGTGTCATATGGAACTGGAAATTCTTCGCTGGATCCAAACCGTCGCCCACCCTTTCTGGGACGGCTTTTTCCAGCTGGTCACCATGTTGGGGGAGCCTTATCTCCCTGTGCTTCTGATCAGCGTCCTCTACTGGGTCTTGGACCGGGATTCGGGGGAATGTCTCTGCTTTGCCCTGCTAACCAGCCTGCTTTTTAACAATGTGGTCAAAAATATTTTCCGCCTGCCCCGCCCCATCGGGGAGGAGGGGATCCGCAGCCTGCGGGTGGAGACCGCCACCGGATGGTCTTTCCCCAGCGGCCATACCCAGACCGCCGCGACCTTGGGCTTTGCCGCCGGCGCCCGCTTTGGCCGGCCCTGGGTGCGTTGGGCTGCCCTGGGCTTTTCCCTGCTGGTCGGGTTCTCCCGCCTTTATCTGGGGGTGCATTCTCCCAAAGACGTGGTCTTCGGCCTGGTTTTTGGGGCGGTTTTTGCCCTGCTGTGCTGCTTCCTGTTTCAAAAAGTGCGGCGGCGGCTTCTGATGTATGGGATCGTCGCTCTGGCGGCTTTGCCTTTTGTCCTGCTGCGCGGGGACGGAGACCTGTACGATATTTACGGCGTTTTCTGCGGCTTTTTTGCCGGGGTGGCCCTGGAGCGCCATTTTGCCTGGCTTACGCCGCCCCCGGCTTCCCTCTGCCGCCGCCTGCTGCGCTGGGGAGTTGGCTTGACGGCCCTTGTCCTGGTGCTGCTCCCTCTGCTCCTGCTGCCCGACCATCCCTTCCTTCACGCCCTGCGCTACGGCCTGATCGGCTTCACCGCCATCGGGATCTGTCCCTGGGTCTTCCAGAAGCTAAAGGTTTAGGCCTTCGCGGCACGTCCCTTTTTTCCCAAGAAGCGCAAAGCACCCGCTGAAACTGGTTTCAGCGGGTGCTTTTTCTGCGGGCCAGCCTGAACGGCCAGGCTCAGACGTTGATCTTCATGTCGCCGGGTTTTACCCAGCCCATGCGCCGCAACAGCCAGTCAAAGGCCAGCGTCAAAAGCGCGGGCAGGATCACATGCAGCAGCAGCACCTCTCCCAGCAGCGCCCAAAAGCCCACTGTACCGCCCATGGCGGCAAAGGTACCGAACTGTCCCACCAGGCCGCTGGTGCCCATGCCGGCCCCGGCGGCTGTGTTCTCCATCTGGAAAATGCAGGTGGAGACCGGGCCCAGCACCGCCGCCGCCAGCGTGGGGGCGATCCAGATCTGCGGCTTTTTCATGATGTTGCCAAACTGCAGCATGGAGGTGCCCACACCCTGGGAAAGCAGGCCGCCCCAGCCGTTATCGCGAAAGCTGGCCACGGCAAAGCCCACCATCTGGGCGCAGCAGCCCACGGTGGCCGCCCCGGCAGCCAGCCCGCTGAGATCCAGCATGATGCACAGCGCCGCCGAACTGATGGGCGCGGTAAGGGCCAGCCCCACGATCACCGAAACCAGGATCCCCATGGGGAACGGCGTCAACTGGGTAGCGGAATTGATCACGCCGCCCAGCCCGCTCATCATGGCCTGGATGGCCGGGCCCACCAGCTGCGCCGCGGCGCAGCCGGTGACAATGGTGGCCATGGGGCTCACCACGATATCCACCTTGGTCTTGCCGCTGACAAGGCCTCCCAACTCCGCGCCGACTACCGCCCCGAGGTATGCCCCCACGGGCCCTCCCACCGAGTAACCATACGCGCCGGTCACCACGGAGGAAAACAGCACCAGGGGCTTTGCCTTAAGCCCCCAGGCCACCGCCGCGCCAATGGCCGCCCCCACCACCGGAGAGGACGCCGACACCACCTCGGTATAGGCGGAGAGAAATCCCAGCCACGGCACCTTGGAGAGCTGCGAGAGGATCAGCCCAATGATGAGCGAGGAAAAAAGCCCCAGCGCCATGGCGCCCATGGCGTCGATAAAATACCTCTGGAACGCTTTTTTGAGAAAAAGACCTGCTTTGGTTTTAGCCATAAAATGACCTCCTTCGAATTTTGATTCTTCGATAACCGGAAGTCTCGGCGCTGTCGCAGCTTCCACGGGCAACAGCAGGTGCACGAAAATTAGGTTACACGAAAGGGCGGCGGCGCCGTCCTCTCAAAGCCCTGCGGGCTCCTCTGGCGGGCGCTCCCGGCTCTTCTCCGCCGGGTCTTCCTCCAGGGGGCCGTCCCACCGGCGCATGCCGAAAGGACAGGGCTTCTATTTCATCGCGAAAACCGCGGTGACGTCTTTTTTACAAACGGTGGGGCCAAACACGCGGCCAGCCATAAACGCCGGGGCGCCTATCATGGCCCGCCCGTTGATCGTTGGCATGCCCGTAGGGCGGCCATAAAAATCAAATATAACAACCATTTTCGGTTATTATATCACATTTCCGGCGCGCCGTCTCCCTCGCCGTCTGGCGCCCTTTGCTCCGACGGCGGCTTTCGCCCGTCAAAATAAGCCAGCGCCGCGTCAAAGAGGGTCGTGATGGGGATGCTGCAAAACATCCCCATACTTCCGGAAAGGGTGATCAACATCTGCGCCGCCACTGTCTCCCGGTTGATGATAGAGCTCCAGGCCACGGGATAGGCATACAGCAGCAGAACGATGTGGATGGAGCCGCCCACATAGGCCAGCACCAGGGTGTTTGCCATGGTGCCCATAATATCCCGGCCGATGGCCACTCCGGAATGGATCAGCTCCCGCGGGGTCAGCTCCGGCGCTTTTTCCCGGATCTCCGTCAGGGCGGAGGCGATGGAGACCGAGACGTCCATGGTGGCGCCCAGGGCGCCGATGATGCTGGCAGCCAGCAGCACTCCCTTAAAATCCAACAGGAACTCGTCGGAAATAAACATCAAAAAAGCGGCCTCTTCGTCCACAATGCCGGATATCCTCATCCAATACCCAAACAGCGCCGTCAGCGCCCCCGCCACCGCCAGGCCGCCCAGACACCCCACCGCCGCCGCCAGGGCTTTTTTGTTCCAGCCGCACACCAACAGCAGCGTCGCCACTGTGGAAAAAATGCAGGTTATCACGGCGCACCACACCGGGCTGGCGCCGCGGATGACCGCCGGAAAGAAAAAGCAGAACACCGCCGCCACCGTAAGGCCCAGGGACAGCAGGGTCTTAAGGCCTTTTTCCCGTCCAAACAGCAGCAGGAACAGGGCAAAGCCCGCCGCCATCCAATAGATAGGCACGTCCCGGACATAATCGGCGCAATAGCCCCGCAGGCCGTTGCCGTCATCCAGCTCCAGCCCCACAAAAAGGCGGTCCCCCACCTTAGCCGGATAGGACGACGCCATCCCGATCTCATCAAAAGTCTGGGTCGCCTTGATGATCTCGCCCCGGAAAGCCCCTTCCAGCAGCTCCACCCGCAGGGTGAGGACCCGGCTGCGCATCTGGCCGCCGGAATAATCTGTGGTGACCGTCTCGTCGGAGAGCACTTCGGCCACCCGCCCCCGCACCATGGGTAGGCTCCCGCTCTGCCCGGCGGTGGAAGGAGCCCCTTCCGCCCCGGCAAAACAGGCGCATGCCATGGCAAGGATCAGGATCAGAACCAGCGCCGCCCATTTTTTCATGTTTTCCGCCTCCTGTCCGGCCGTTTCCTTTAGCTTTTCCCAAAAATCCCCCGGCAGCCCCGGCCCTCAAAAGAAAACGCGGGGGAACTTTGCCCCCCGCGCGGCCCGCCGGAGCCTGTCATTCGGCCTCGTAGCGGATCAGATGGCTGCCGAGCTCCATGGAATCGTATACCTTCGTCCCTGCGACCTCCCACCGGCCGGAGCCCTCCTCGTACACCAGGGTCACCTGCTGATAGTTTCCACCGGCGTACCACATGCTGGTATCGTCCTTATAGCTGTATTCATAATAGACCTGGGCCGCAAACCCCGCCCAGGTTTTCCCGTCCTCTTCCCAGCGATCCACCGTGTCCTTGTCGATCTCCATCCATTTAAAATCAAAGAGATAGTCCTTGTTGTGGGCCTCCATTTTTTCGATCAGCTCCTGGGAATAAAGGTTGCTGACGCCGGTGATCCGGCTGGGATCCCATTGGTTGATCGCCTCCAGATAGGAGAGGTAGAACTGATAAAACTGCCGGGAACCCACAGAGGCCAGCTGGCGGTTGGTGATGTCCGCCGGGGCAAGGCTTGCCGGGCCCGGATTTTTCTTTTCCGTTTCATAGATCCATTTGACTTCAAAATTCTGGGTCTCCCCGGAGCCCAGCAAGAATTCTTCCGTGTATTCATCGCAGGAGAGGGCAACCGACATCCCCGCAAAGGCGGGGGAGACCACCACCCGGCCGGACTGCGCCTTGAGGCCTGTGGTCCTGCCGTCCAGGGACACCGAAAGCCCGGTCTCGTTGCCTGCAAGCTCGATGACGGCGGTGGAAGCACTCTGGTTCAGCCACAGGGTGACCCCTTCGGTAGAAAAGGCCTCAAAGCTTTCCTCCCCCAGGGGATATTCCGTCCCGTAGCCGCTGTAGGCGGCCTTGACCGTGTGGCTGCCCGGCAAAAGGCGCAGCGGCACATCCCCGTCGTTGTTGGCGGTGTAGGCGGCGGTTTCGCCGTCCACCGTCAAAGTGACCTCCTGCAGCCCCACCGCCGCCTTGACCGGCACCGGGCTGATGGCCACCTCGTATTCCCGGAACAGCCCGCCCCGGCTTTCTTTCATGGCAAAACAGCCCAGATCGGCGCGGTACCCTTCTTTCGCGGGATCTCCCAGCGCCAGCAGATGGCCCTCCAGGGCCGGAATCAGCTGGGCCTGCTGCAGGGAACGGCACATCTGCCCAAGGCCCTCGTCGGTGACCGCATAGGTATTCTGGGGCTGCAAATGCTCTCGGATATAGGCCGTATCCGCGTTTTCCACCGCCTGGACAAACTGGGCCGCGGCCCTTTTGGGGGCAGAGGCCGCCGCCATCCACAGGCAGGCGCCGCCCACCGCCAAAGCAACGCCGGCAATGACGCACAGCATGGGCAGGGCAAAGCTTTTGCCCGCCGCTTTTTTTACCCGGCGCGGCCTTTCCCCGCCGGAGGCGTCCCGGTAGTGGACGTCGATGACCGGCGGCGTTTCTTCGGCGGGCGGCGGGGCCTGGGACGGGATATACTCCGCCGGCTCCTCCTCAAACTCCAGATGGCTCACCGGCTTGAGGGCGGCGGCCTCCGGCTCATCTTCCCGCTTTTCCGGCTCCTTGGAGGGCTGCGCGCCGGGCGTTTCCGACGCCGGAGGACGGATCCGCTTGCCGCAGTGCTCGCAGAACACCGCTTCCCCGTTGATCAGGGTCTCTCCGCACCAGGGACAAAATTTCATGGCGACCACACTCCTTTTCCACGTTGCCGGAACATATAGCTTTAATATAGGGCCCACTGAAAAACCTCCAACCCATTAAAAACAGAGGAAAATTGGCACCGGATGTGGTATCATATACGTACGAACAAAGCAAAAAATGCCGGTTTTGGGGTGGGAAAGATGTACAGAAAG
>JAQVCU010000068.1 GCA_028689635.1 Oscillospiraceae bacterium | reverse complement strand
CCCGGCCCACACCCGGCCATATTTCTTTTGGCAGAAAAGAAATATGGAAAAGAAACTGCTATGCGAAAGCTTCGCTTTCGATGCAAAGGGACTGTTGTCGGCGCTCTGCTGCTGCCGAAAGCCAGCGAGTCCCACTTTTCCAACCGGGGTGCGCATTTCGCGCGACAACGCGGGCGCGGCGAAAAAAGCAGGTGCACGGGGCGGGAGCAGCTGTCCGTTTTTGCCGGGATGTCACGTTCGCTTTCTGCGGCAGGGGAGCCGGGGCGATTGCCTGCCGCCTACTGTGGGAGCAGATGTCCGGTTTTTGATCCTTAGGTCGTGGGCCTGCCCGGCCCACACCCGGCCATATTTCTTTTGGCAGAAAAGAAATATGGAAAAGAAACTGCTATGCGAAAGCTTCGCTTTCGATGCAAAGGGACTGTTGTCGGCGCTCCGCTGCTGCCGAAAGCCGGTGTGTCCCACTTTTCCAACCAGAGTGCGCCTCTCGCAGCAACAGCATGGGCGCGGCGAGAAAATAAGTACCTGCGGCGGGGCTGTCGGCGCCCCGCTGCTGCCGAAAGCCGTTGTGCCCCACTTTTCCAACCAGAGTGCGCCTCTCGCGGCGACAACGCGGGCGCGGCGAAGAAGGCAAGTGCCCACGGCGGGATAGAATAAGAGCTTTGCCTGCGAGCTGCGGCGCAGAATTGACAGGACTGGAACGATGTTATATTATTAAGTGCAAGGGTTTTCTGGCGGGCTGCGCCGGTAAAACCATCCCAAAAAAAGGGGGGCTGGGAATGCGGCGGATCAAAATAGGCCTTTTGGCACTGGCGGCGCTGATGCTCAGCGCCTGTGCAGATCTTCAGCAGACGACGGAAGACCTGATGCGTCCGCCACAACTGACCCAACAGCAGGCGGAACTTTTTACCGCGTTGGAAAACGCCATCGGCGTCAATGGCGTCAAACTGAAATACCCGCGTTCCGGGCGGTACCGTTCGGCTTTTGTGCTGTACGACCTGGATTGGGACGGAGTGGAAGAAGCCCTGGTTTTTTACGACCCGCAAACCGATGGCGTTTCCACAAAGATCAACATACTCGATTACAATGAGACGGAAGGCTGGATCTCTGTTTATGAGACTGCCGGCGAGGGCAGCGAGGTAGACCGGGTGGATTTCCGCCATCTTACTTCAAAAGACCGGTGGGATATCCTTATCGGCTGGGTGGATCCCTCAGCCAAAGAACCGGAGTTAAAGGCTTATTCTTACGAAGACGGCGTGCTTAGCGCGCTGGCCGGGAAAAGCTACTATACCCAGATGGAAACGGTAGATCTGAACGGGGACGGGCTGACGGAAGTGATCCTGGCGGGGAGCAACGGCACCACCCAGGTGCCCTTCGTCAAACTTTTTGGGCGCACTGCGGAAGGCTTTGGACAAATCTCCCGTTCTTTTTTAAACGGCGATATCACCGAATATACGCGGATGCAGGTGGGGGAGATGGCCCCGGGGATAAAAGCTGTGTTTGTGGACGCCCAGCTGAGCGGCGGCTCCACCATTACAGAGACTCTGGTCTATTCGGATGGGCGGCTTGACCGCCTTTATGAAGAGACGGACGAAGCGATGAACGACCGGTTTATCCGCCTGCAGCCGGTGCCCTGCGAGGATGTAGACGGAGATTCCGTTTTGGAGATCCCGTGGATGGAGGAGCTGCCCGCTTATTCGGAGACCGGCGGCGCTCAACGGGAAAAGCAATATCTGACCCGTTATGCCAAAGTGAACGACCTGATGACCATGGAACAGGCGCAGGCCCCATCGGTGTGGAGCGGGCTGGTCGACCTGGAAAGCGGGTTCCGGTTCCGGTTCCCGGAGGGCTGGGTGGGCGCCGTTACAGTGGAAAAAGCCCTGGAGAGCAACGAGTGGCGTTTTTATACGCTGCCTCCGGCGCAGGACGAGACCCAGGAGGACGGGGAAGAGGAACCAGAGGAAGAGGAACCGGAAGGCGGCAAAGAGCTGCTGAGGATCCGTGTGTACGGCCAGGACGAGGTTCGGGATAAATTTGAGACCTACGAAAAAGTGGCCAAAAAAGGGACCCATGAATATTACGTAATGATCCCGCAGGACGGCGAGATCCCGGAGGGGATGGCTGTTACGCTGGCACAATGCGGGAAGCTGCTGGAACTGATCCAGCAATAAAGGAGGGCGAGCCATGAAAAAGATTTTGGTCGTAGAGGACGAGGACGTGATCCGTGACTTTGTGGTGATCAACCTGAAACGAGCTGGCTACGAGGTGACGGATGTGCCCAACGGCGAGGAGGCCCTCCGGGTATTTGAAGAGCAGCAGGGCGATTTTGACGTGGCGCTGCTGGATATTATGATGCCCGGTATCGACGGGTTTCAGGTGTGCGAAAAGCTGCGGGCGCAGAACAGCGCCATCGGCATCATCATGCTTTCCGCTAAGACCCAGGAAATGGACAAGGTGCGCGGCCTGATGCTGGGCGCTGACGATTATGTCACCAAACCCTTCAGCCCTTCGGAGCTGGTGGCGCGGGTAGACGCCATCCATCGCCGGGTCTCCATGGCGACCAAAGTGGTGCAGCCGGTGGACGAGATCGTTTCCGGGCCTTTTGTGCTCAACCTGAAAAGCCGGACCCTCAAGAAAAACGGCGCGGCGATCGACCTGACCCAGGTGGAGTTCCAGATCATGGAATTCTTTATCAGGAACCCCAATGTGGCTCTGGAGCGCACCGACATCCTGAAAAAGGTGTGGGGCGAGAATTATTTTGGCGACGTCAAGATCGTGGACGTCAATATCCGCCGCCTGCGCATGAAAATCGAGGCGGAACCCTCCAGCCCGCAGTATCTGCTGACGGTGTGGGGCTTTGGGTATAAGTGGATCGAATGAGCGCCCGGCCTGCGGCGTGATCTTGAAAATTCCGAGGGGAGGTGCGCGCGGTGGCAATGCGGAGGATCACACGCCGGTGGCTGTACAACAGCTTCGGCGTAATACTGCTTATCCTGATCGCCTTTGAAGTGGTCTTTTCCTTCGGGATCCGCAGCTACTATTACAGCAGCGTGCGCCAGACCATGAGCGCCCAGGCGGATTATGTTGAGAGCCTGTTTAAAAAATATTCGCAGGACGCCTCGGCGGATTACCGTTCCGAGGTGCGCGGCGTTGTGGAGAATTTTTCCAACAAGGACAAAATGGAGCTCATGGCGCTGGATTCCAAGGGCGGCGTGGTCATTACTTCCAGTGGCTTCGATGTGACGGAGACCCTTTATATGCCGGATTTTGACCAGGCCATGGAGCAGGGGAGCGGATATTTCCAGGGGATCATCAACGACGAAAACGTCATGGCCATCACCGCGCTTTCCGAGATCCCGGACGAAGAGTTTTTTGCCATCCGGTTTGTGACCTCCCTGACGGAAATCGACCGGCAGATCATCTCCCTGATCGTGCTGATCACCCTGATCGGGGTCGCCATCATCTTTTTTGTGGTCATGTCCAGTTCTTATTTTATCAATTCGATCGTGGTACCCTTGGGGCAGGTGGGGCAGACCGCCCAGAAAATTGCCCGGGGAAACTTTGACGTGCGCCTGGAAAAGAAAAATGACGATGAGATCGGCGACCTATGCGATGTGATCAACCACATGGCGGGGGAGCTTTCCACCACGGAAAAACTGAAAAACGACTTTATCTCTTCGGTCTCTCACGAGCTTCGCACTCCGTTGACGGCCATTAAAGGCTGGGCGGAGACCCTATCCGCCTGCGGGCCCGGCGACGGCGAAACACTGGAAAAGGGCATGGGCGTGATCATCAAAGAGACGGAGCGCCTTTCCTCCATGGTGGAGGAACTGTTGGATTTTAGCCGCATGCAGAGCGGGCGGCTGCAGCTGACCATGGATAAAATGGACCTGCTGGCAGAATTGGGGGACGCGGTGCTGATGTTTACCGAGCGGGCCCGCCGGGAAAGTGTCAGCATCGTCTACGAGGAACCGGAGGATCTGATCCCGGTTTTGGGGGATAAAAACCGCCTGCGGCAGGTGTTTATCAATATTTTGGACAACGCCTTAAAATATTCCCACGCCCAAGGCGTCATTTCGGTGACGGCGGCGCGGCGGGGGGAGGCGGCGGTGGTGGTCATCGCCGACAATGGCGACGGGATCCGCCCGGAGGATCTGCCAAAGATCAAAACAAAATTTTATAAAGGGAACACCACCCGCCGCGGTTCCGGCATCGGCCTTGCAGTGGCGGAGGAAATCTGCACCATGCATGGCGGCCGCCTGGATATCGACAGCGTTTTCGGCGAGGGCACCACGGTGACCATCGAGCTGCCCCTGGCGACCAAAAAGACGGAAGAGGCCCTGTTAAAAAAGAGTTTGCCGGAAGGGGCCCCGGACAAGAAAGAGGATTTAAACCATGAGTGATACCCAGAAGAAAACCTCCATCGGCGGCCAGGCGGTCATCGAGGGAGTGATGATGCGTGGGCCGGGCCGGTCCGCCCTGGCCGTCCGCCTGCCCAGCGGGGAGATCGACGTGGAGACCTGGGCCAACAAGAGCGGCAGCGCATGGTATAAAAAAACGCCTTTTATCCGCGGGATCTTTAATTTGATCGATTCCCTGCGCGAAGGCTACCGATGCCTGATGAAGTCGGCAGAAAAATCCGGCCTGGAGGAGGAAGAGCCCAGCCGTTTTGACCGCTGGCTGGAAAAGACCTTTGGCGATAAGCTGATGAAAGTGATCTCGGGAATATCCATGGTGCTGGGGGCCGTGCTGGCCCTGGGACTGTTTATTGTTGCGCCTACCTATGCCATTAAGGGCTTGAGCTTGCTGGTGCCTCTGGGCGGCTGGGCCACGGTGTTGGAAGGCGTTTTAAAGATCGCGATTTTTATCGGCTATATGGCACTGGTCTCCCGGATGCCTGATATCCGCCGGGTGTTTGAATATCACGGCGCGGAGCATAAAACCATCGCCTGCTATGAGGCCGGGCTGGAGCTTACCCCGGAAAACGCTGCCCGCCAGACTCGCTTTCATCCCCGCTGCGGTACCAGCTTTATCTTTTTGGTGCTTTTGATCAGCATCCTGGTCAATTCTTTTTTAAGCTGGGAGAGCGTGCTGCTGCGCGTGGTGTGCAAGGTGCTGCTGCTGCCGGTGGTCATGGGGATCACCTACGAGATCATCAAGCTGGCGGGACGATACACCAATGTCTGTACAAGGGTGGTATCGGCCCCCGGACTTTGGCTGCAGCGTCTTACCACCCGGGAGCCGGATCTCAGCCAGTTGGAGGTCGCCATTGCGTCGGTGAAGCCTGTGCTGCCCCAGGAGGGCGAGGACGACCGCTGGTAAGTGCCGGGAGGGTTTATGCGGGCGGAAGAATTGTTTCAAAACTGCATCGCTTTTTGTCAAAACCGGGGGATCGAGATCTCCCGGTTTGAATTGTATCTGCTTCTGGAAGAATTTACCGGTATTTCCCGGGCGCGCTTTCCCCTGGAACGGGATCGGGAGATGCCGGAGAGGGCGCAGGCCCGCCTGATGGAGGCGCTGGAACGGCGCGGGCAGGGGGAGCCGGTGCAGTATCTGCTGGGCCGGTGGGAGTTTTACGGCCGCTCCTTTCGGGTGGGGGAAGGGGTGCTCATCCCCCGGGCGGATACCGAAACTTTGGTGGAGCACGCCTTGGAACAGCTGCGCGGGAAACCTGCGCCTGCGGTGGCGGATCTTTGCGCCGGTTCCGGCTGCGTCGGCCTTACCATAGGGCTGGAGCGGCCGGACGCGCGGGTGTTTTTGGCGGAGCTGTCCCCTTTGGCCATGGGCTATTTAAAGGAAAACCTTTGCGGGCTGGGCGCTGCCAACTGTACAGCCCTCCAGGGCGATGTGCTGGCCTGGAAAGCCCCTTTGCCGCCGTTGGATCTGATCGTTTCCAACCCGCCGTACATCCCCACGGGGGAGATTTCCGGCCTGCAGCGGGAGGTACAAAGGGAGCCCGCCCTGGCCCTGGATGGGGATGAGGACGGCCTGCGTTTTTATCGGGAGATCCCCAAAGCCTGGGGGCGCGCCCTTAAGCCGGGCGGGATGCTTGCTTTTGAGGTGGGCCTGGGGCAGGCGGAGGCGGTGGCGGATATGCTTTGTCAAAATGGGTATGGAGAAATCTGTTTTCGGGAAGATCTGGCGGGGATCCGCCGGGTGGTTTCCGGGCTGTGGAGCGGGGAGGAGCGGCGATGAACCGATACGATATTCTTTTGCTGGACGCCGACGGCACCCTGCTGGATTTTCGCGCAGCGGAGGGAGAGGCGATGCGCAAGGCTTTCCAGCGCTTTGGGCTGCCGTTTTACCGCCAGATCCGGGAGCGTTATGGCCTGATCAATCAGGGGCTTTGGCAGAGTTTTGAGCGGGGAGAGATCCCCAAAAGCGCCATTGGCGACCATCGGTTCCAGCGGGTGCTCGACGAATTTTCCATCCCCTTTGACGGAAAAATAGTGGAACAGGCCTATCGGGAGGCGCTGGGCGAGGAACACGCCCTGATCCCCGGCGCCTTGGAGGCCTGCCGGGAGCTGGCGGGCTTCTGCCGTTTGTATATCGTCACCAACGGCGTATCCCGCACCCAGTACCGCCGTTTGGAGGCCTGCGGCCTGCGGGATTATCTGGAGGATATTTTTGTTTCGGAGGACGCCGGAGCCCAAAAGCCGCAGCGGGAATATTTTGACTATGTCTTTTCCCGCATCCCGGGATTTGATCGGGAGCGGGCGCTTTTGGTGGGGGATTCCCTCACCAGTGATATCCAAGGCGGGGTCAACGCCGGGGTGGATACCTGCTGGTACCGGCTGCCGGATACGGAAAACCCCCTGGGGCTGCGTCCTACCTATGAGATCGACAGCCTTGAGGCGCTGCCGCAGCTGGCGCGGCGGGGAGGGGCGTAAGAACGCCCTCCAAAACCGGACGCGCCCCCAGCTTCAAAAAACAATGAAAAACGGCGCAGCCTATAAAAAGGCCGCGCCGTTTTTGCTGATTAAAACGCCGGGGGGAACCTTTATCCCACAACCAGGTCTTTGGCTTCCAAAGCGTCGATGCGCCAACCCTCCGTCATGTTTTTCAAAGTGACGGTCCCCTCGTATTTTCCGTCGTAATAGTCCACGCAGTCCATGGAAACGGTAAGGGTATCGCCGTCTTGAGAAAAAATCGCTGCGGTGGAAGTATCCCACTGATAGCCGCCGCCGCCGCCCTGGCTAAGGTCGATGCAAAGGACGCCGTCAATATCTTTATAGCGGATATAGGCGCCTTCCAGGGCGTATTGATAGAAATTTTCCTGAGCGTATTCCTCGGTATACACCGTCTCGGTATAGGCGACGAGGTCGGCAACGCTTGGAAAGCGGCTGTCCGTGACGGGTACAAATTGCTGGCCGTTTTCGTCGGGAAGGGGCAGATCCTCCTCGGCGATCTCCGCATCAAGGCCGACGCCGCGGTAGAAACCGCTGATCTCATCGCTTTTTGGCATCAGCTCAGACAGCAGCGCCTGAACAGCTTCTTCCGTTATGCCTTCCTCTGCGGAGACGGCGGGGGAAGAAACGCTGCTGTCGGGCTCATCTGCCGGCAGGGAACTCTCGACAGGCGTTTGCCCGCAGCCTGCGGCCAAAAGGGCGAGCATGGCGGCCAGAAGGATCGATACAATACTTTTCATAATGGGGCCCTCCTTTTTCTATCACAAGATGTTTTTTTATTTCCGGGACGGCGCTTCATAAGCGGCCCCGAAGAAGAAGCGGCCCTGCCGAATCGGGTCCGCAGGGCCGCCGTGGGTTTTAGCGGGGCAGGAAGCCAACTTTTTTGTACATTTTGGCTAAGGTGCGGTTGGCAACGGCGTTGGCCTTGTCGGCGCCGGCCTTGTAGCAGCTTTCCAAATAAGCCTTGTCGCCCATAAGGTCTTCCCAGCGTTCCCGGATGGAACGCAGGTGGTCGGCAACGGCCTCGCCCACGGCGACCTTAAAGTCCCCGTAGCCTTTGCCGTCAAACTCGCGCTCGATCTCTTCATAGCCTTTCCCGGTGACGGTAGAATAGATGGACATCAGATTGTTGATGCCGTCTTTGCCCTCCCGGTAGGCCACATGCATTTCGGAATCGGTAACGGCGGATTTGAATTTTTTGATGATGGCGTCGGGCTTATCCAGCACATAGATGCAGCCCTTTTGGTTCTCGTCGGATTTGCTCATTTTTTTGGTGGGATCCTGCAGGGACATGATCTTAGCGCCCAATTTCGGGATATATCCGTCCGGCACCGTAAAGGTGTTGCCGTAAATGCCGTTAAAGCGCAGGGCAATGTCGCGGGCCAGCTCCAAATGCTGCTTCTGGTCGACCCCTACCGGCACCAGATCCGCCTGATAAAGCAGGATATCCCCGGCCATCAGCACCGGATAGGTGAACAGCCCGGCGTTGATGTTATCGGCATGTTTGGCGGATTTATCTTTAAATTGAGTCATACGGGAGAGCTCGCCGAACTGGGTGTGGCATCCCAGCAGCCAGTTGGCCTCCGCGTGGGCGGGCACATTGCTCTGGATAAAGGTGATGCTCTTTTCCGGGTCCACACCGCAGGCGAGGATCAGGGCAAACCATACCAAAATACGCTCCTTTATCCTGTTGACTTGCCTTGCATATCTCCTCAACCAATACACTTAAACTCTTTTTTGTCATAGTTTCCCTCCTTTCATGGTCTGACACATAT
>JAQVCU010000067.1 GCA_028689635.1 Oscillospiraceae bacterium | reverse complement strand
GGATTTTTGATCTGCGCTCGTTTTCTTCGGGACTGCGATTTCTTCTGGCCATATTAAAAACCTCCGATGTGGTGCTTCTATTCTACACCACATCGAAGGTTTACACAAAACTTGGGATTGCCTCATAAAACCCTTACCCACCCCGAAAACGGCGTTCTATTGCGTGACATTTGCTCATTTCGCCGTAGAAACGCGAGTGAAAAGCGCATTGCTTCTCACTCGCGTTCTGTTGCAACCTGTTTGTCAGCTGTTAAGTTAGTTTCTTCTCAATACTTCCTTATCGGCTTTTGCCATTAGGCGCGTCCTTTTTTGTATGCTATTCATCCCGATGCTGGGCAAAATACATCCCCGCCTCCTGCAGGTTTCCGGGGATATCGAAGATCCACTCCTCCTGCGCCTCCACCAGTGAAAGCTCCGCCGGGTTCTCCCGGGTCACTACATCCCACAGGGTAACCAGCGCGTCCCTGCGGGGAATTCCCATCTCCCGCAGGATCGCCTCCGTGCGCCCGGGCAGGGCGGTGCGCACCTGAAGGACTTTATAATCCGATACAAAGACCTCGTCCTGCCCCTCGTGGGAAGCAAACCCAAAGCGAACAAGGCCGTCGGAGAGCAGCAGGGCGGCGTAGCGGTCCAACAGGGCGTCCAGCACCGGCCGGGTACAGCCGTCCAGATAATACACATCGTAGCCCTGGCCATCTCCCTCCAGCAGTTCCCCGTCCTTCTGCGCCGGGGTTTCCAGCGTAAAATAGGCGGGCTCGGCAAGGCCCCGGCAAAACCGGCGGAGGAATTCCTCCTGACGGGTAATGGAAAGGCTGAGGGTAAGCTCCGTTTCCCCCTGTACTTCCTCCGCCCGATAGCCTTCCTCCACCCCTTCGATGGAAGGGATCAAAACGCCCTGGGCTGTTCTGAACGCATCCTTCATCCTGCCGTATCCTCCTGCAAAGCTTTTTTGACAGTTTACCACAATTCCTCTGTTTTTTCCAGCCCTTCCCCGATCCCCAGTTCCCGCAGCATCCGCTCCGGGTCTGTCAAAAAACGCCGGGTGACCAGGTAATTCTCCGTTTCCCGCCACTGTTTTGGGGTGACGCCGTTCTCGTCCAGCCACAAGATCTCCGCCCCGGGAAAAGCCATCAGCAGAGGAGAATGGGTGGCGACGATCAGCTGGGAGCCGTTTTTGACCAGGCGTTCCATCTCGCAGAGCAAGGCCAGCTGGCGGGTGGGGGAAAGGGCGGCCTCCGGCTCGTCCAACAGATAGATCCCGGTTTTAAAGCGGTTCTGTACCAGCGCCAAAAAGGATTCCCCATGGGATTTTTTATGCAGCGACCCGCCGTACTGCTCTAACAGATCCCCCAACCCGCCGTCGTATTCCTCCAGTTTGGTGGCCACATTGTAAAAGCTCTCCGCCCGCAGGAAAAAGCCGGATCGGGGGCGGCGGGAGCCGCGGATCAGCCGCAGGTGCTCTCCCAGGCTGGAATGGGTGCCCCGGGTGGAAAAAAGATAGTTAAGGCTCCCGCCTTCCGGGTTAAGCCCCAGCGCCACGGCCAACGCCTCCAACAGGGTGGATTTGCCCGCGCCGTTTTCGCCCGCAAAAAAGGTGACCGGCGCAGAAAAGTCCACGCGGTCAAGGCCTTTTAGCGCAGACAGGGAAAAGGCGTAGCCCAGCCGCTCCTGCTCCTCTTCCGGAAACTTCGCGCCCCTCAAAAACAGCTCCTCCAACCCCTTTTCCCTCCTTTAGTCGTCGTCCAGCCCCAGGTCGTTTTTCAGGATCGCAGCGGGTTTTACCGCGCTTTTCCCATATTTTTCCCGGATGCTGTCCAGGGAATGATCCAGCGCCTCCAGCTTATCCCGTTTTTTCTCCGTGCCAAACAGGTCCGTCTGGACGCCCGCGTCCTGGCCCGTCAGGCGGATCCCCGTCACCGTTAGCATCCGCACCGGGCTGCCAGCCCGCCAGCTGCGGGAAAACAGTTCCAGGGCGGCGGCATAGATCTCCCGGGTGACGTGGGTAGGGGCGGGCAGCTGGCACTGCCGGTCGATGGTCTTAAAATCCGGATCCCGGATGGCCAGCTGGACCCCGGCGCATTTGAGGTCGTACCTTCGCAGGCGCGCCGCCACCGTCTCGGAGAGGAACAGCAGCCCGCTTTTCACATCCTCCATGGTCTCCAGGTTCCGCGGGAAGGTCATGCCGTTGCCCACAGATTTGATCTCCTCCCGCTGGGACTCCCGAAGCACCGGCTCCTCATCCAGCCCGTTGGCATAACAGTAAAGGGTGGTGCCCGCCTTTCCCAGCAATTTTTCCAGCGCCCCTCGGTCAAACTCCGCCAGATCCCCAATGGTGCGGATCCCCAGCTGCCGCAGCCGCTCCGCCGTGGCCCTGCCCACATAAAGCAGGTCGGTGACCGGCAGGGGATGGACGATCTCCCGGTAATTTTCCCGGCTGATGACCGTTACGGCATCCGGTTTTTTGTAGTCGCTTCCCAATTTGGCGAACACTTTGTTGAAGCTGACCCCCACCGATACCGTAAGTCCCAGCTCCCGCTTCATGTCCCCGCGGATGCGGTTGGCGATGGTCTCCCCATCGCCGAACAGGCGGCGGCTCCCCGTAACGTCCAGCCAGGATTCGTCGATGCCAAAGGGCTCCACCTGATCGGTATAGCGGCCGAAGATCTCCCCCGCCAGGCGGGAATAATGGGCGTACCGTTCGTGATGAGGCGGAACCAGCACCAGATCGGGGCATTTCCGTCTGGCCTGCCACAGGGTCTCCGCCGTCTGCACCCCCATCTTTTTTGCCAATTCATTTTTCGCAAGGATGATGCCGTGTCGGCTGTCCGGGCTTCCGCACACCGCCATCGGCACCCCCTCCAGCTCCGGGTGGAAGATGCGCTCCACCGAGGCGTAAAAGTTGTTGCAGTCGCAGTGCAGGATCACTCTGTCCATCCCCGGGCCCTCCTTCGAACATATTTTCTGGTTTTATTGTAGCAAATATCCGCAAAAATGCAAGCGCCAAAGATCCCTCGCCGCCGGCCTTTCTCCCCTCAAAAAAAGGCCCCGCAAACGCGGGGCCCCGGCGCGGCGCTCAGCGCCTTGCCTGTACGGCGATCTGAAGTTTTCCGCCCTGGGCGTCCACCTGGAGAACGCTCTCCGGCGCCACCTCGTCGGCGATCATCATCCGGGCGATGAGGGTCTCCAGCTTCTGCTGCAAAAAGCGTTTGAGCGGACGGGCGCCGTACACCGGGTCGTATCCGCCGTCCACCAGATATTGTTTTGCTTCCGGGGTGAGGCGCACCGAAATGCGCCGGTCCTCCAGGCGGCGGTTGAGATCCGCCAGCAGCAGGTCGACGATACGGTCGATCTCGTTTTTGGCCAGCGGTTTATAGAACACGATCTCATCCAGCCGGTTGAGAAATTCCGGCCGGAACTGCTGCTTGAGCAGGCCGTTCACCGCGTCCTTGGCGCTTGGGGTGATCTGGCCGTTTTCATCGATCCCCTCCAGGATATAGGGGGAACCGATGTTGGAGGTGAGGATGATGACGGTATTTTTAAAATCCACCGTCCGCCCCTGGGAATCGGTGACCCGGCCGTCGTCCAGCACCTGAAGCAGCACGTTGAACACATCGGGGTGGGCCTTTTCCACCTCGTCGAAAAGGATAACGGAGTAGGGCTTGCGGCGCACCGCTTCCGTAAGCTGCCCGCCTTCCTCATAGCCCACATATCCGGGAGGCGCCCCGATGAGACGGGAAACCGAGTGCTTTTCCATATATTCGCTCATATCGATGCGAATCATATTCTTCTCGTCGTCAAACAGGGACTGTGCTAGCGCTTTGGCCAGCTCTGTCTTGCCAACGCCGGTGGGGCCCAGAAACAGGAAGGAGCCGATGGGCCGGTTGGGGTCTTGAATGCCCGCGCGGGAGCGCAGGATCGCCTCGCTTACCTTTTCCACCGCCTCGTCCTGGCCAATGACCCGCTCATGGAGGATATCTTCCAGATGCAGCAGCTTTTCGCGCTCGCCCTCCATCAGCTTCGAGACCGGTATCCCCGTCCAGCGGGCGACGATGCGGGCGATCTCCTCCTCGGTGACCTTATCCCGCAGCAGGGTGCTGTCCCGTTCCGCCTTTTGGGCGATCTCTTCCTCGGCGGCCAGTTCCTTCTGCACCTGGGGCAGACGCCCGTACTTGAGCTCCGCCGCGCGGTTGAGGTCGTATTCCCGCTGGGCTTTTTCGATCTCGGCGCCCAGCTGTTCCGCCTCCTCCCGCAGCTTTTGTACTTTGGAGATGGCGTCCTTTTCGTTCTCCCACCTGGCCTTCATCTCGCTGAACTGGGCGCGCATCTCAGAAAGCTCTTTCTGCACACCGGCCAGATGCTCCTGGGAGAGCTGATCCTTCTCCTTCTTCAGGGCCGCCTCTTCGATCTCGTGCTGCATGATCTTGCGCTGCAGGTCGTCCAGCTCGGTGGGCATGGAATCGATCTCCGTGCGGATCATGGCGCAGGCCTCGTCCACCAGGTCGATAGCTTTATCCGGCAGGAAACGGTCCGAGATGTAACGGTTGGAGAGGGTGGCCGCCGCGATGAGGGCCTGATCCTGGATCTTGACGCCGTGGAACACCTCGTAGCGCTCCTTGAGCCCCCGCAGGATGGAGATGGTATCCTCTACCGTGGGCTCCGGCACCAGCACCGGCTGGAACCGGCGCTCCAGGGCGGCGTCCTTCTCGATGTATTGACGGTATTCGTTCAGGGTGGTGGCGCCGATGCAGTGCAGCTCGCCCCGGGCCAGCATCGGCTTGAGCAGGTTGCCCGCATCCATGGAGCCCTCGGTCTTGCCTGCGCCGACAATGGTATGGAGCTCATCGATAAAGAGGATGATCTGCCCCTCGCTTTTTTTGATCTCTTGCAGAACGGCCTTCAGCCGCTCCTCAAACTCGCCCCGGAACTTGGCCCCTGCGATCAGGGCGCCCATATCCAGGGAAAAGATGTGGCGATCCTTAAGAGAATCCGGCACGTCGCCGCGCACAATGCGCAGGGCCAGCCCCTCGGCAATGGCGGTTTTCCCCACGCCCGGCTCGCCGATGAGCACCGGGTTGTTTTTTGTCTTGCGGGAGAGGATCCGGATCACGTTGCGGATCTCGCTGTCCCGTCCGATGACCGGATCCAGCTTCTGGGCGCGGGCCAGCTCCACCAGATCCTGTCCGTATTTCTTCAGCACGTCGTAGGTATCCTCCGGGCTGTCGCTGGTGACGCGGGTGTTGCCGCGCACCTCGGCCAGGGCTTTCAGGAAACTGTTTTTCTCCAGCCCAAACCGCCGGAAGATCTCTTTCAGGACGGCGTTTGGTTTTTCCATCAGCGCCAGCATCAGGTGCTCCACCGAAACATACTCGTCTTTCATGGAGTCCGCCAGCTTTTCCGACGCGGCCAGCACCTGGTTCATGTCCTGGGAGACATAGATCTTATCTGCCTCCCGGCCCGGGCCGGACACGCCCGGCAGCTTTGCCACCGCGGCGGCCACCGCCTGATGCAGGGCCTCCGGGTCGACCCCCATTCTTTTCACAAGCTGGGGGATCAGCCCGTCCTGCTGCTCCATCAGGGCGCAGAGCAGGTGCTCCTGCTCTACCTGCATGTTTTCGTGGAGGGAGGAAAGGCTCTGGGCGGCCTGCAGGGCCTCCAGAGATTTTTGCGTAAATTTTTGAGCGTTCATAGCGCAGACCTCCTTGTGTTTCTGTTTACCGGCCGAATACGAAAAACCCGTCCGGGCGCCGGCCGCCCGCCCGTGGGATGGAAAAAATCCCGCTATCGGACCGAGCCCGGCTTTAAATATGTTTTATAAATTTTTTCGGTTTCAGGGGCTGCCTTTGCAGGGTTATCCAAATGGGCAAAATAACATTTAAGGCACCGATCAAACCCCTCAATATAACCGGAAATATCCCGGGCGATCTCCTCGCTGGACCACGCCCTACCCGGCGCCAGCCGAAGCTGGCGGGTGTAGCGCCCCTCGTCAATGCGGCAGACGGCGCGTCCTCCACAGGTTTCCCCCAGGTATTTTTCCTCCAGGCGGGCCCACAGGGTAAAAAACCCCACCAGGGCGTCGATCAGCTCGCCGTTCTGGGTGCGGAACGCCACGCGGAGCTCCCCGATGGCATCCTCCTGAAGCCCCCGGTACAACAGTACGGAGTATCGGATGGTGGGCTTGTATTTATACCGCAGGGCACTGCGGATGGAAAGCATGGAATCGGAGGGCTGAAACTGGATCTGGAACTGGTCCTGCGGCCCCATCAGCGCCTCCATGCGCTGAAACACCGCCTGCATCTGCTTTTCCGGCGTCACCATGGAGACATGCTCCGCCAAAATCTGGTTGATAAGGTTGGAGCGGCTGGTGTTCATGGCGTAGGCCATGCGGTCCACCGCCTCCACCACATCGTCTATCAGCACCAGGCTGTATACGCTTTTTTTCATGGGGCACCGCCCTCCTTTTCAGGATGATCTTATTATAGCACCGGAATATATTTTGTCAATACAATTATATAATTTTATATTCAAATTATTATTTTATTCACAAAATTATTGAGTTTTTGGAGAAAGATCATCATGGGGTATCGGCCTGCAGGCAAGAGGCGGTACCTGATAGCCAACGCTTTTAAACCTGCCTCTCATCAGGTCCCGTCTTGTCGGGCGGTTCCCGGCAAAACAATGAAAAGGAGCAAGGTATATTCAAACCTTGCTCCTATCAGATAACATGTAACAAACGCCCCCGAAAAGAGAGGGCATATCCCCTCTCCTTTTTCTTCTCAAAAAGCAGCAAAAAGAAAAAGGCCGCCCTGAGAGAAGGCGGCCTTTTGGATTGTGCTATTTACGCTTGCGCGCGCTTAAAGAGAATAATCGCTTATTTCTTCAGAGCAACAGCGCCGGCAGCAACCAGGGAAACAGCGCCCAGAGCAACGGCTACGTTGACAAAGTCAACAGAACCGGTCTCGGGGTTCTCTTTGTCATCGGTCTCGGTCTCGGCAGCAGCGGCCTCGATCTCGTCGTCGGTGACAATATAGGTGCCCAGGGTGCGGGTCTTCCAAACCAGAGCGTCTTTGTCGTCGTTCAGTTTGGCTTTCACAGCAACGGGTTTGCCGTCTACGATCTCGTATACGAAGTACTCAACGTCCTCGTCGTCGATGTAGTAGGTAACTTCCTGGGTGAAATCGAACTCGGGAGCGCCTTTGAAGTCAACAACATCAAAGTCAACATCCTCGTTCTTCTTCATCAGAGCTTTGATCTCGTCGGTGACAGCGGTATCCAGGTACATGTTAACGGCATCCTGTTTGCTCATTTTGCCGGCAACAGACAGGGAATCCAGGTTGTCAAACTCGAAGGTGGTGTATTTGGCGTCTTCGTCATCGAAAACAACCAGGCCCTCTGCGGAATCAACGGTAACGGTGTCGTCATCTTTGTCCATCTGAGGCTCGATCTGGCCCCAGCCGAAGGTCACGGCGATTCTGTACTCTTTGACCGTATAAATTTCGCCTTCAACGGTGAAGTCCTTCTTGGAAGAACCTTTTTTCAGGGAGATCTCGAAATCAACGTCGATATCGTCGGTGCCGTAGTAGTCTTTGAACTTAACGGTCACTTCGATCTCGCCAGCGTTGTCGCCGTCATCCAGCTCAACGGATTTGAAATACTCTTTGCCCTCTTCCCAAGCCAGGGAAGCTTTCAGATCGGCAGCCTCAAGGTCAGAGTCATCCATCATAACAGAAAATTCGATTTTCTGAGTACCCAGGGTGTTGTTTTCATAGTCAGCGAAAGCAACTACGCCCAGACCCATGCACAGAACAACAGCCAGTACCAGAGCCAGTACTTTTTTCATGGTGTGTATCCTCCTAAAATTTTTATCCAACCGGGAAAGCCGCCCGCCCTGCTCTCTCAACAGGTCTCTCACCGGGTTGCCCTCCGATCTGTCATCAATATATCATACTCTTCCAAATTTGTAAAGACTTTTTATCAAATAAATTACAAAAAGTTACGGTTTTGCCCCAAGTTCATGCAAACCGGTACAATTCCTCCTGTTTTCCGGATGGCACGCCGTGTTTTTCAGGGCCGGGGCGCCGCCCGCCCCGGGTACGGGCTTTTGGGGAGCCCCTCCTCCGCCCTTTCAAAACAAAAGCCCCCCGCCGCGGGCAATGCCCGTCAGACAAGGGGGCGCAGGGGAGCCGCTTTGCGGAAAACACCCGGGCGCGCCGGCGCTCATTCCTCCGCCATAACAGATTTTCTGGGGGTCAGGATAAACACCGCCGCCAGGATCAGCACACAGCCCAGCAGCTTGAACCAGGAGAAATCCTCCTTCAAAATCAGGATGCCCAGAACAACGCTGGTGATCGGCTCAAACATGCTGAGGATGGCCGCCGTGGTGGCACCGCAGAATTTGATGCCCATCTGCAGGAACACCGAGGCGCCCGCCGAGACCAGCACGGCGATGACAAAAGTGTAGACCCAGGCCTTCGTGCTCAGCCCAAAGGAGACCTGATGGGTAAAGTACCCATAGATGAGGGAAAACAGGCCGACAAAAATGCTGTTGTAAAAGGAGAGCTTCATCGGGTGCATATCCTTCAGGCCGCTTTTGTCCATATACACCATGTAAAACGCATAGGTGAGGCCGGACACAAGGGCAATTGCGATCCCCGCAATGTTGGCGGAAAGCCCGCCGTCAAAAAAGCAGAGGATCCCCCCGGTGGAAAGCGCCAGCGCGGTAATTTTGCGGGGGTTCAGGGGCTCCCGAAACACTATCACACAGATAAGC
>JAQVCU010000015.1 GCA_028689635.1 Oscillospiraceae bacterium | reverse complement strand
TGCGGCGGCCTTGCCGCTAATATAACCGCAAGGGAGCGGCCCCTGAAGACGAAGCTGCTCCCCTAAAATAATTTGCTCTATTTGCACTGCTTTTCATCGTTTACACAGAATTCGGGATACCCTCTTTCTCCATGCGCCGCAGAAACTGCGGCGCATCTTTTTTTCCAGCAAAACTCCTATACAGCGGCCTTTTCCCGCCCGGCCCTTTTGCCGCAGGGCCTTTATTTTCCACATTTCCCACGGGAAACTGGGGAAATCCCCCCTCATTTCTATCTACTGATTGTAATATTTCAGATCAATAGTACAATCTTTGGCTTTCTATTTCTCAAATTATGTATTATTCGATTAAAATATTCCCTTTTGTATTTATTTTGCTTTCTGCGCCTTGCCAACGGGGATAAAATACGGTAGAATATGGATGCTGTGCCGGAAACGGCGCGGCAGTCAGTCGCAAACTCCTGACTATAAACCAAACTACGAAAGGAAAATGAATATGAAACAAAGCAAAGTGCGCTCGCTCTGCGTCTGCGCCATGATTGCGGCGCTCTACACCGCCGTGAGCATCGCCCTGGCCATGTCCTCCTTTGGCGCGGTGCAGCTGCGGGTCTCGGAGGCCCTGACCATCCTGCCCGCCATCTCCCCTCTGGGGATCTGGGGCGTCACGGTGGGCTGCCTCCTCACCAACGTCATTGGCGTCGGCATGGGCCTTACCATGGCGGTGGATATCGTCTTTGGCACCGCCGCTACCCTGATCGCCGCCCTGCTCTCCTTTGCCCTGCGGAAGATCCGTTTTCACGGCCTTCCCATCCTCTCTACCATCCCTCCGGTGCTGGTCAACGGCGTCGTCATCGGGCTGGAGCTCACCTGGCTGGAGGCTGGGGGATTTTCCTGGGCCCTGTTCTGGATGAATTTTACCAGCGTCTCTTTGGGACAGATCGTTCCCTGCTGTGTGCTGGGCCTGCTGCTGTATTATGTCTTGGGGCGTACCGGCCTTTCCGAAAAGCTGTTATAAAGGTTTCTTTCTCCCGTAGGTGCAGAAAGGGCTGTTATTTTGCCAAAAAAATGATATACTGATGATACCGCAGAAGATTTTCGGCCTTCCGTCTTAGGGCGGGGCCTTGGAAGAAAGCGAGGGATGCCCTGTGTCCTTTCCCATCAACAAAGTTTCCGGCCTCCCTGTGTGGGATTCCTTTCCTGTGGCAAAAATCGTCAATTATCCGCTGGAAAAGCGGGATTATAAGCCCCTGGCTCAGGCGCGGCTGTGCGTCAACGAGACGGATTTCTGCCTGCGCATGTGGGCTTTTGAGACCGCCCCTTCCCCCCAAAGCCGCCTGATCTGCAACCTGAATTTCTTCCCGGAGCGCTCCTCCCGCTGGATCTCCCTGCGCTGCGGCTCCGACGGGCGCGGCCAATGGCTGGTCTGCGGCCCGGACAAAATATCCCCCCTGGCGGAATATTTTGTCCTGCCCCAGCTGAAAGCCTATGTGGGCGAGGATCTGGAAGGGATCTATTGGGGCGCTGTGGTAGCTCTTCCTCTGACGGCTCTGGACAGCGTTTATGGCGCCCACGAGCTCCCTTTGGAGCACCGGCTGACAGGGAACCTTTACAAAGTGGATGACGCCGCGGGCACCCGCCACTACGGCTGTTTTTATCCGGTAGATTTTACCCGTCCCGACCCCTACGACGCCCATTCCTTCGGCGAATTTGAGATCGTCGCTTACTGACGTTTTGCGGGCCGTCCCTTTTGGCAGCTGGGACGGAGTACCCCCATTTCTGCCGCCGCGAATATGAGAAAAGGAGGAGTTGGCTGTGAAGCTTTGGATGAAAGTCGCCGCCGCCCTGGCAATCCTGGGCGCTGTGGCTGTTGCCGCAGCCCGTGGGCTGGATTATCTTTACGAAGAAAAAGGGAAACGGTATCTGTAAAATATTGCTTTTTGTATTTTATTTGATGAATTATTCTTGTTGTTTTGTTTTAGAGTTTGCCCTGCGGCCGCAGCTGATGCTGCGGCCGCCTTTTTATTCCGCTTTGATTTTTCCACATTCACCTGTCCAAACAGTTGAAACTATCTCCGGTCACCCTTCCATCCGCCATTTTCACCTGCCGCCGGGCCGTCGCCGCCACTGTGTTGTCGTGGGTGATGAGGACCACCGTATGTCCCCGCCTCCAAAGCCCCTGCAGGATCCCCATGACCTCCGCCCCGGAGCGGCTATCCAGATTGCCGGTCGGCTCGTCCGCCAACACGATGGGCGGCTGGGCGGCGATGGCGCGGGCAATGGCCACCCGTTGCTGCTGCCCGCCGGACATCTGCCCCGGCAAATGCCGCCGCCGCTCCTCCAGCCCCACCTGTTCCAGGGCCTCCCGGCAGAGTACCCGGCGGCGGCGGGGTTCCATCCGCCGGTAGATCAGCGGCAGCTCTACGTTTTCTTCCGCGGTAAGGCTGGGGATCAGGTTAAAGCCCTGAAAGATAAAGCCGATCCTGTGGTTGCGGATACCCGAAAGGGCATTGTCGTCCAGTTGGGCCACGTCCGTCCCCTCCAGGCGGTAGCTGCCGCGGGTGGGCGTATCCAAACAGCCCAGGAGGTTCATCAGGGTGGATTTTCCCGACCCTGAACGCCCGACGACAGCCAAAAATTCCCCCCGCTGCACTTTTAGCGAGACATCCTCCAGGGCGTGTACCTGGGCCTTTCCTGCGCTGTAGAATTTATCGACATGGCTCAGTTCCATCAGCCATTCCATCTGCTTCCCCTCCACGACGGTATTGGCTTTAGTATGCCCCGGCCTTTTTCCGAAAAACCGCCCGTTTTCCATTTTTTGCGCGCAAAAAAGACCAGTCAAAATTGACTGGTCTTTTGTTTGGTGACCCGTACGAGAATCGAACTCGTGTTACAGCCGTGAAAGGGCCGTGTCTTAACCGCTTGACCAACGGGCCGCCTTTTATGGAAAGCCCCGGGAACCGGGGCGTTCTGTCATGGTAGCGGTAGGTGGATTCGAACCGCCGACACTGCGGGTATGAACCGCATGCTCTAGCCAACTGAGCTATACCGCCATGTACAAAGCCCGTATATCAGGCGAATTATATTATACAATGGCGTGCCGTCTTTGTCAATCATTTTTTCTGCTGCCGAGGCAGCTTTTATTATACGCATTGTAATATATTATAACAAAACTACTTACTTGCGGGTTCCTCGCCAAGGGGGCCATATTCCACCTCGGCTTCAAAGCATTTTTCTTCCCCGCGCTTCCCCAGCTGATAGCGGCTATCCGCCGTCAGCGCTCCGCCAAACAGCTCCAGGATATCCCCGCTGCGCGCTTCCCGGGCGTAGTGGATCTTAAACCGGGCGATCTCCCGCCGCCGTATCTCTTCCATCGGAAGATGGTCGCAGACGATATCGCCATAAACCGCGTTGTTCACATGGCCGTTGGTGTCCAGATCGCTGTACCGCACTTCCCGGCTCCCCAGGGGCTCCAGCGTCTCCGGCGCCCTGCATTTGAGCTTTGCCGCCGCGTCGGAATAGGGCTCTTGCGCATAGGGGATGACATAGGGGTACTCCGCCGGCCGGCGGATGGTACGGCTCACCGGATCTGCCAGCATCCAAGCCGTCCCGGCGCAGATGATCTCCTCGCCGTTTTGGTCATAGAAACAGATGTCCCGCAAAAACTGCGCGCCCTTTGGGGGGCGCGGCTGAGTGACCACCCGCAGCCGTTCGCCGCCAACCGGGCGGCGGCGGATCTCCAGCAGGATTTTGGAAAGCAAAAATACAAAGCCCTCGTCCCACAGCTTTTGAAAGCCCATATCCAGGGCTTCCAGATGCTGGGCCCCCACCTCCTGCATTTGACGCATGATACAGGAAAGCTTCCAACGGTTTTTGATGTCACACTCCGGCATCGGCACGATGATCTTTCGCTCAAACCCTTCCATGACGGTTCCTCTTTCCTTTGTCAGCCGGCAAAATCCTCCGAAGAGACTTTTTCGCCGCTGAGTTTTTCCGCCAGGGCAGCCAGATCCTCTTTGTCGAAATACTCGATCTCCAATGCGCCCTTTTTCCCTTTGGAATGGATCTTCACCTTCCGGCCCATGGCGGTTTCCAGCGCCAGCTCCAATTCCCTGTAGTAATTCTCTTTTTTGGGCTCTTTTTTTTCTTTTACCGGCGCCGGCGCCGAGATCCGCGCGATCTTTTCCACCTCGCGCACAGAGAGCTCCTTTTCTACCGCCAATTTTGCCGCTGCGATGATCTGCTCCGGCGACTCCATTCCCAAAAGCGCCCGGGCGTGGCCTGCGGAAAGGGCGCCCTGGCGCACAAGTTCGCTTACCTCCTGGGGCAGGCGCAGCAACCGCAAGGCGTTGGCCACCGCCGGGCGGGATTTTCCAATGGTCTGTGCCACCTGTTCCTGGGTCATGCCGTGGGCCTCGATCAGGGCCTGATAGCCCAAAGCTTCCTCCAAGGGGTTTAGGTCTTCCCTTTGCAGGTTTTCGATCAGCGCCAGCTCCATGACCTCGTTATCGGACATTTCCCGGATGACCACCGGCACCTCCGCCAGGCCAGCCATGCGGGAGGCCCGCCAACGGCGCTCCCCCGCCACCAGCTGATATCCTCCGGTGGGAACCGGCCGCACCAGCAGCGGCTGGATCACCCCATGGACGCGGATGGAATCGGCCAAATCTGCCAGGGCTCCCTCGTCAAAATCTTTTCGCGGCTGCCCTTTGTTGGGCTCGATCTCGGAGACCCGCAGGGTGACAACGCCGCCGTCCCCCGCCGTATTATCCACAAAAAGCGCTTCCAAGCCCTTTCCAAGGCCGCCTTTTTTGTTTTTTCCCGTCATTTTTTCTCCTCCGTCCCCGCCTTTACCGGTTCTTTTTCAAAATTTCCTCTGCCAGCTCCTCATAAGCCTTCGATCCTTTGGAGCCCCTGTCAAAGTACATCACCGGTTGACCAAAGCTGGGCGACTCGGAAAGGCGCACGTTCCTTGGAATGGTGGTGCTGTATACCTTCTGGGGAAAATATTTTTTGACCTCCTGCACCACCTGCATGGTCAGGTTCAGGCGGCCGTCGTACATGGTAAGCAGCACGCCCTCGATCTCGATATTGGGGTTGTACAGCCGCTTGACCTGGCGCACGGTGGAGATCAGCTGCGTCAGCCCCTCCAGGGCGTAATATTCGCACTGGATCGGCACCAACAGCGTATCGCTGGCCGTCAGAGCGTTGATGGTGATGAGCCCAAGGGAAGGCGGGCAGTCGATCAGGATATAATCATAGCGGCCCTTTATCGGCGCCAGCGCGGTTTTCAGGCGTTGGGCGCGATCTTCCATCTCCACGATCTCGATCTCCGCCGCCGCCAGATTGATGTTGGAGGGCAGCAGATCCACATTCTGAAACGCAGTGTGGACCAGAGCCTCCTCCGCCCCGGCGCTGCCGATGAGCAGATCATAGGTGGAGCAGATGATATTCCGTTTGTTCACTCCCAGCCCGCTGGTGGAATTCCCCTGGGGATCGATATCCACAAGCAGCGTTTTCTTTCCCTTCAGCCCCAGCCAGGCGACGGTGTTGACCGTGGTGGTGGTTTTTCCCACGCCGCCCTTCTGGTTGGTGACCGATATGACTTTTCCCATGGGCCTTCTCCTCCCGGGGCCGATCTGCCCCGTTTTTCCAGTTTCCGCCGCGTTTTTTGCCTTTAGACGGCTTTTTCCGGTAAATGCGGCTTTTTTTGCCCCCATTGGAGGCCTATGTTAGGTATCATACCATGTTTGTGCCGTGATTTCAACCGCGCCAAAGATCCGCCCCAGGGTTTCACGTGAAACATTTTCTTTTGTATGACCCCGGCCCACAGAAAAAAGCCGCCCTTTTGAGGGTGCGTCTTAGGGATTTTTAATCCCGGAAAAATATCGGCATAGTTTGGTATGTATTTACCGGCTATGCCGATTTTTCTTGTTCTGTGGTGGATGTAGAAACCGGTGGGTCAAATTCGCCAATACAGTTATAAACGATTTTGATGCGCTGTACGCGTCTGCCCTCAATGCGCTCTGACTTGTAAACATAGATTTTCTCAACAAACTCCCGGATAATTTCCGCAGTGAGTTCCTGTATATCCGTGTACTTTCGCACCAAGGCAAGGAAGTGGTCAACACCCAGTGCGCTTTCCTTTGCTGAAGTCATGGCGGATTTCAATTCTGCCACTCGGCTTTCAAGGGTATGCTGCTCGGCTTCATAATTGGCGGTCATCTTGGCAAAACGCTCATCGGAAATCTTGCCCTCGATATTGTCCTCATAAAGCCTTTGGATAATGTCATCCAGCTTGCTGATCCGAGCCTGTGACTGCTCTAGCTCCCGTTTACCGTCACGCATACTTCTATCAAGGTCTATCCTTGTTTTCTTCGTGACCATCTCCACAAATTCATCCTCATGCTCTCTGGCAAAGGCCGTCACCCGGCGAATGCCATCAAGGAGCAATTCTTCAACTACCACATTGCGTATCTGGTGAGAACTGCAGCCGCCTTTAATCTTACGGTAGGTGGCACACACAAAATGCTCCTTGTCATGATCCCAACCTCGATGACGTACTTGATATAGCTTGTTGCCACAATCAGCGCAGAATAGCATACCAGAGAGGATTGGCATTTCACCCATCGGTGTAATCCTGCGTCTGCCATCTCGGATTTTCTGGACTACCTCGAACACAGGCTCCTCGATGATCGCTTCGTGGGTATTCTCGAAAATCTGCCACTCTGATGGGTCATTCTTCATCTGCTTCTTATTTTTGTAGGACTTTCGGTAGGTTTTAAAGTTTACCGTATGCCCTAAATATTCCTGCCTTGAAAGCAAATGAACGATTGTACTGCCTCGCCAAATATAATCATCGTCATGGCCTCTGTTGTCAGGGATATTTATTCCGCTTGCCTTTGCATGAGCAGTTGGATTCATTATCTTCCTTTCGCTGAATTTTTTAGCTATCTGTGTAGGACCATAACCTTGCATACACAGGTGAAATGCCTCTTTAACCACTTTGGCAGCTTCTTCATCAACAATCCAATGGGTCTTATCTTCTGGGTCTTTGATGTAGCCATAAGGTGGATTGGTGCAAAGTGGCTTGCCGGACTGACCTTTTGACTTAAAGACGGAGCGGATTTTCTTGCTCGTATCCTTTGCATACCATTCGTTGATGATATTGAGAAACGGTGTAAAATCGCTGTCCTGCTGATTGGCACTGTCTACATTGTTGTTTATGGCAATGAAGCGTATGTCGGAGCCGGGGAAAAGCACTTCGGTGTAATAACCTACTTTGAGGTAGTCTCTACCGAGACGGCTCATGTCCTTAACAATGATGGTGCTGATGTTGCCTTCTTCCGTTTGTGCAATAAGACGCTGCCAGTCTGGGCGGTCAAAGTTTGTGCCACTGTACCCATCATCAACAAAGAACTCTGTGTTTGCAAAGCAGTTGTCATCAGCGTACTTTTGTAAAATAGTCTTCTGGTTTTTAATGCTGTTGCTGTCACCTTGCGACTCGTCATCACGAGAGAGGCGGCAGTAGAGAGCTGTGATTTTATTGTTATTCTTCACAGTAGTATTTGACTGTCTATTATTCATGTTTTCCTCCTTTCCGACAGTCTTCAAGCGGTACTCTATGTTCCCGTACTACTGTGAAGAAGTCAAGTTGATATGGGCTAAGAAACCCTCATTTCAAGGCTTTTTATGTCACTTAGTATCATGCGTTTCAGCTTGTCATAAGCCGTCTCTTTGGCAGTGCTGCTGACTGCTGATTCTATAATGTAGAGCGTGTCACCGATTGCTTTTTCGGTAACGCTGATGGTTTTTTCGTCCATAGGGATTCCTCCTTTCGATATGGCGTAACGAATCGTTACTCCCTAAAAGTGTTTATTGACCGGTAGGGGTGGTCTGATCTTTACAACTTTTCATCTCGGACAGCGGCGTGGGGCTTCGTGTTGAAAAACGCGCTTTCAAAGGGGGTATTAAAGCCACAACCGAGATAAACTGCACATAATTGCGGTAAATATGATGTGTATTTCATCTTGAAAGAGTACATTTTTCAAAGAAAAAGACACAGCAGATGATTCCACTGTGCCTTTCCCAATAGATCTTTTAGCCGAGGGCTTCAGTAATTTGAATAACCTTTACTGCCTCCGGGCGGATGAGTTTGCCATCAAGGAACTCATATGCATTATCTATATTAGCACAACCACAGCACAGCTTAACGTTATACGAAGTACTTGAAGGCGATTTAAGAGAATTACCAGAATCATCTTTGAACGTAATTAAAAAGATGAATAATATTACAGTAGTTCCTACTGATATGCAGTTAGAAAAGAATGCCTTTATAGAGAATGATAGTTTGCGTTCTCCAAGATATATTTTTAATCTACTTCGTAGGCTCGGAAGTAAACATTGTGCTTTGTGCAAATGTGAAATTCCGGAATTAATTCAAGGTGCACATATTTGGCCAGTTGCTGATATCAAGAAAGTTCAAACTCTAACCATCGAGCAAAAACTTAGTCATGCAATTAGTGGTGAGAATGGAATTTGGCTCTGTGAAAATCATCATAAAATGTTTGATTCTGGTCTTCTGCGCATCAATCTGGATGGCACTATCGGATATAGGAATGATATCGAACATAGGCATATCTCATTCATTAATGAAGTAACTACTATTAGGCAGTTACCTGAGGAATATCTGACTAGTGGATTCCTTGCTTATTTAAACATGAGAAACGAAATAGCTGTTTAGCAATCCATTTATTAGATCGATTTATTAATATTTATGACTAGTTATTAATGTGTAAAATATTGGATTTTTTCATCAAGAAAGACTGCACTAAAGGTTTTATCCTTCGGTGCAGTCTTTTCTTTCGAGCCTCCGCTTGAAGAGAGTCGGTCAAAAATTTACTTATTTTCGTAAATCCCTAAGTTGAACTCCCTTTTGGGCGGCTTTTTTCGTCAGCTTGGGAGGCTTCTATGCTAAACCTTCTAAGAAGGATAGCGAAAAAGAGAGGCGGGCGTATGCCCGCCGGAAAAGGAGGAGCCCCGAAAAATTGGCTTATGCCAGGCTTTTGGCTTTTATTCCACAGGCTTTGGGGATCCGCACAATGTATTCAATGTAATCGTCCCCGTCGTTTTCATAAGAGACCACGTCCACTCCGGCGTTTTTCATGGTGGCCACCGCGTTGGTCATGGTGTTCAAAAAAAGGCGCACATCCTTGAGCACAAACAGCCGGACAGCTCTGCCCTGCCTTTTTTGCAGCAGCGCCCCTATGTATTGTTCGGTCTGCGCAACGTTCCAGCTTTTTTCCAGCACCTTCTCCAGCACCTTTTGCTGCTGTTCCGGGCCGGTAAGCTTTAGCAGCGCCCGGGCGTGACGCTCGGTCAGGCCGTAACGCATGATGATCTCCCGCACCGCGGGACAGAGTTTTAAAAGCCGCAGCTTGTTGGCCAAGGTGGATTGGGCGATCCCCAGGCGCTGGGCCGCTTCTTCCTGGGTGATGCCCCAGAAGTGCACCAGCTGATAGATCCCCTCCGCTTCGTCAAAAATCCCCAGATCCTGGCGCTGCAGGTTTTCTATTAGCGCCAGCACAGCGGATTCCTTCTCTGTGACCGAACGGATCAGCGCCGGCACTTCGGTGTACCCCAGCAGGGCGCAGGCCCGGCAGCGGCGCTCCCCCGCGATGATCTCGTAGCCCTGCCCCGTGCGCCGCAGGACCACCGGCTGCAGCAAGCCGTTGGCCGCAATGCTCTGGGCCAGCTGTTCCAATTCTTCCTGCCGGAATTCCCGGCGAGGTTGGGATGGGTTTGGCGCGCTCTTTTGCAGCGGAACCATCCGCACCCGGTTTTCGCTTTTTTCAGAAAGGATCATGATCCCCGCGCTCCTTTGCAGCCTGTCCTTAGATTCGGCTCCCGTTTTCTGCTCTGACCTCACCTTATCACAGCGCGGAGGGTTTTTCCAGCAAAAGAAATCGCAAAAAAGCCGGTATCCGGCGGATATCGACTCTCATTTTTGCGTTATAAGGGCTTTTTTGCCATTTGTGCGGCGGGACGGGGATATTTTGCCGGAGTTTGCGATATTTTCTCCAGCACGATCAGGCTTCGCCCGCTTCCGTCCGGCAGGGCATAGGGGATGATCTCCCGGCATTTTCCGCCCAACAGACGGATCGCCGGCTTTGCCTGTTCCAGCTCGTCGTCGATCTGGCCGCTTTTGAGGGCCAGGAAGTAGCCGCCCACGTTAACATAGGGCAGGCAGTACTCTGAAAGCGCCGTCAGGTTTGCCACCGCCCGCGCCGTAGCGATATCAAAGCGCTCGCGGTACTGCGGATTTTTCCCGCCGTCCTCCGCCCGGGCATGGACGGTCTCCCCCGTGATCTGCAGCTGGGACAGCACCTCGTTTAAAAAATTGAGCCGCTTGTTGAGGCTGTCCAGCAGGGTAAGCTTCAGATCCGGCCGCGCGATCTTCCAGGGCAGGCCGGGGAACCCCGCGCCGGTGCCCACATCGATGACCGAGGCGTTTTGTGGCACCGGAAACTGAGCCAGAGGGATCAGGCTGTCCACAAAATGCTTGACCACGATCTCCTCAGGCTGGGTGATGGCGGTGAGATTCATCTTCTCATTCCATTCCACCAACAAACCGGCGTATCGGTCAAACTGTTCCGCCATTTGAGGGGTAAGGGCCACCCCCGCCGCTTCCGCCAGGGAAATCAGCTTTTCTTTGTCAATGCTCATGCCTGCTCCTCCCTTCCCCGCTGTTCCAGCCAGATCAGCAGCACCGAAACATCCGCCGGGCTCACGCCGGAGATCCGGCTGGCCTGGCCGATGCTGCGCGGCTGGACTCGATTGAGTTTTTCCTGGGCCTCCAAGCGCAGGCCGTTGATCTCCCGGTAATCCATCTTCTCCGGCAAAGGTTTTCCTTCCAGCCGTCGCACCTGCTCCACCGCAGAGAGCTGTTTTTTGATATACCCCTCGTATTTGATCTCCACTTCCACCACCTCTGCGATCTCCCGGCGTAAGGCCGGGCGCTGGGGATCAAAAGGCGCCAAATCGGCATAAGAGATCTGGGGGCGGCGCAGCAGTTCCGCCAGTTTAAAGCCGGTGGTCACCGGCGCTGTTTCACGTGAAACAAGCATCTGGTTCAGCTCCTGAGAAGGCGGGATAGCGGTTGCTTCCAACCGGCGGATCTCCTCCTCTTTCAGCCGCTGCTTTTCTAAGAACCGCTCATAGCGCTCCTGCGAAATCAGCCCAATTTCATAGCCCAGAGGGGTCAGACGGGCGTCGGCGTTATCCTGCCGCAGCAAAAGGCGGTACTCCGATCGAGAGGTCATCATCCGATAAGGGTCGGAGCAGCCTTTGGTCACCAGGTCGTCGATCAGCGTGCCGATGTAACTTCCCGACCGTTCCAGCACCACCTGTTCCCTTCCCAGCAGCTCCAAGGCCGCGTTGACGCCTGCCACCAGGCCCTGGGCGGCGGCTTCCTCATATCCGGAGGTACCGTTGAACTGTCCGGCGCCGTAAAGCCCTTTCACCATTTTAAATTCCAGCGTCGGCTTCAGATCCAGGGGATCCACCGAATCATACTCGATGGCATAGGCGTTGCGCATCACCTTCACATGCTCAAACCCCTTGATCGTCCGATAAAAGGCGATCTGGACATCCTCCGGCAGGGAGGAGCTCATCCCTTGCAGGTACATCTCCTCTGTGTCAAGGCCCATGGGTTCTACAAAAAGCTGATGCCGGGGCTTATCGCCAAAGCGCATCACCTTATCCTCAATGCTGGGGCAGTAGCGGGGGCCCACCCCCTCGATCTTTCCGCCGTAGAGCGGAGAACGATGGATGTTGTCCCGGATCACCTGGTGGGTGGCTTCATTGGTATAGGCGATATGGCACAAAAACTGGTTGTGCAGCTCTTCCTGTGTTTCAAAAGAAAAAGGGGTCACCGGGTCGTCGCCCGCCTGCTCCTCCAACTGGGAAAAATCGATGCTGGCCCGATGTACCCGGGCCGGGGTCCCCGTTTTAAACCGCCGCAGATGAAGCCCCAGTTCCCGGAGGGAATCCGAAAGGGGCACGGCGGGATGCAGGCCGTCCGGCCCGCTGGGATAGCTGACGTCGCCCACATAGACGACGCCCCGCAAAAAGGTGCCCGTAGCGATAACGGCGGCCTTCACCGGATGGATGGCACCCAGCGCCGTGACCACCGCCGAAACGCGCCCGTCCTCACCGCAGCGCACCTCGATGATCTCCGCCTGCTTTAGATCCAGATTCTTTTGTTGCTCCACCGTCTTTTTCATCAGATTATGATAGGCCATGCGGTCGGCTTGTACCCGCAGGCTGTGCACCGCCGGGCCTTTGCCGCGGTTAAGCATGCGGCTTTGCAAAAAGGTCTTATCCGCGGCTTTCCCCATCTCCCCGCCTAAAGCGTCGATCTCCCTCACCAGATGCCCTTTGGCCGTCCCCCCGATGGAGGGGTTGCAGGGCATATTGGAGACAGCGTCCAGGCTGATGGTAAAAAGAATGGTGCGCAGGCCAAGCCGCGCCGCCGCCAAGGCAGCCTCCACCCCCGCGTGGCCCGCGCCGATCACTGCGATCTCATAAGGATCCGCCTGATAGTATTCCATGGTATTCTCCGTCCTTGCCATTCCCAGCCAAAAGCCTGGAAATACGATATATTATAATAATTGATAAATATACTAATTGTTATTTCCCGACGCAAAAGCGGGAAAAGACCTGCTCAACAACAAGGTCTCCGGCCCTCTCACCGGTCAGGTCGCCCAAATGCTGGATCGCATCCTCCACACAGACGTCTACCGCGTCCAAAGTCTGTCCCTCTCCCAGCGCCGCCGCGGCCTCCTCCACTGAAGAAAGCGCCCGGCAAAGGCAGTCCCGCTGCCGTTCGTTGGCGATCATGGCGGAGGTCGTATCCAGCTGCGCCTGCCCGATCACCCGGGCGATGGCGGCGGAGAGCACGTCCACGCCCTCGCCAGAGGCCGCGGAAAGCCATACCGTCTCCGCGGCGGCAGCCTCCACTTCCTCCCGCTGCAACAGGGTGGGCAGGTCGCTTTTGTTGACCACGGCCACCGCTGCCCGGCCGCGGATAGCCGCAAGCAGCTCCCGATCCTCCTGTCCCAGTGGACGGGAGCTGTCAAATACCGCCAGCACCAGCCCCGCCGTATCCAGGCGGCGGCGGGCCAGGGTCACGCCGGTGCGCTCCACCGGGTCCTCCGTATTCCGCAGCCCCGCCGTATCGGCCAGACGCAGGATCACATCCCCCACCCGCACCATCTCCTCCACCACGTCCCGGGTGGTACCGGGAATTTCGGTGACGATGCTTTTTTCGCAGCCCGCCAGCAGGTTCATCAGGGTGGATTTCCCCACGTTGGGGCTCCCGGCGATCACAGTCTCCACCCCTTCTCGAAGTATCTTTCCGGCGTCAAAAGTGGCAAGCAGCCGTTTTCCCTCCCGGGCTACGGCCGCCAGTTCCGAAGCCATGGCGGCGGGGTCGACCTCCTCGATCTCCTCGTCCGGATAATCCACCCAGGCAGCCAGATGCCCCGCCAGGGCAAGCAGCCGTTCCTCCAGACCGTGGACGCTGCGGAAAAGGGCCCCATCCCGCAGGGTAAGGGCCGCCCGGGCCGCCTCGGTCCCCTGGGCCGAGATCAGATCCATGACCGCTTCCGCCTGGGTAAGGGAAAGCTTTCCGTTTAAAAAAGCCCGTTTGGTAAATTCCCCCGGCGCCGCAGGCTGGACGCCGCGGCGGATAAGGGCCCGCAGGGCGCGCTGCACCAAATAGACGCCGCCGTGGCAGGAAATTTCCGCCACATCCTCCCCGGTATAGCTGTAGGGAGCGCGAAACACCGTCACCACGGCGTCGTCAAACTCCCCTTCCTCATCAAAAAGGCGGCCGTAGACCGCTGAATAGCCCGGACAGTTTTCCGGCGTGCGGCCGCCGACCGGGCGAAAGACCTCCGCCGCCAGACGGTGCGCGCGGGGGCCGGAGACCCGGATCACGCCGATCCCACCCACCCCAAGGGGGGTGGAAACAGCCGCTATGGTAACCGCTTCGCTCTGCATCAATGACATCGTCCTTCTTTTCGGAAAAGCCGCCGCCTTCCGTTGATAAACAGATACAGTGTACCACAAAGCGCCGCAAATGAAAAGCAGGCGGCGGGCCAGACAGAAAAAAGGCGTAGAAAAGCGCGGCCCGCAGGCCGCGCTTTTAAGGAAAAACATCTGTTGTCAATCGTCCAGCTCGATCTTGGAATAGAGAGGCCTGGTCGCCGCGTCCTCCGGGGGTTTTTCCCGGACGGGCTGACCCGCGGCCGCCGGCTTTTCCGCCGGGCGTTCCCGCCGCTCATAGGGGCGATCCGGACGGGGGCCTCTGCCCCGCGGCGCGCCATCTCGACGGCCCGCATCCCGGCGCACGCCGTCGCGGCGGCCGCCTTCGCGGTTATAGGGTTTTCTGGGGGCGGTGGAAGAGATCACCACCCGCCGGTTGGGCTCTTCCCCAACAGACGCGGATGTGGCGTTCTCGATCCCCTGCACCGTCGCATGGATGATCCGGCGCTCATAGGGGTTCATGGGCTCCAGCGTCACGCTGCGCCCGGTGCGGACAGCCTGCCCGGCCAGCTTTTTGGCCAGGGATTCCAGGGTTTTTTCCCGTTTTTCCCGATAGCTGTTGCTATCCAACGTAATGCGGAAATAATCCCCTTCCAGCCGGTTGGCCACCAGGCCCGCCAGGTACTGCAGGGAATCCAGCGTCTCGCCCCGGCGTCCGATCAGCACGCCCAGGCCCTCGCCGCTGAGGATCAGGGTGGCGCCTCCTTCGGTCTCCTTCACTTCGACAGAGACTTCCGCAAGGCCCATGGCGGAAAAGATCTTCTGCAGGTAATCCACCGCGCAGTCCGCCTTCGAATATTCTACAAAAACGCGCACCCGCGCGGGGGAAGTTTTCAGGCCCAAAAAGCCTTTCTTGGGAAGCTCCAGGATCTCAAACTGGGAATTTTCACTATCGACCTGCAGGGCCTCATAGGCTTTTTGCAGGGCGTCGTCTACGGTTTTCCCCGTGGTAATGATCTCTCTGTTCAAGACTACACCTCCGTCAGCTTATCTGACTTATCAATTGCGTTTTTGCCTTTGGCTTTTTCCCTTATTCTTTTTCGTCAGAGGAAGGGGCGTCGCCATATTTTTCTTCCATGCGGCGGCGCGCTTCGGCGATCCGCTTGGCGACCAGCTCTTTTTCCGTAAGGGCCTGCTTGCGTAGTTCTTCTTTTTCCTCGTCGGTCAGCGCCGCTTTGTCTGCCTGCGAGGGTTTTTCCGCCAGTTTTTTCTTTGCCTCGATCTTTTCCTTGCGCTGGCGTTCTTTTTCGGCCTCTTCGGCCTCCTTCACCATCCGCGCAGTCTCTTCGGGGTTGAATTTCTTATTGAGGAAATAGGCCTGCACCATCATCAGGATGTTGGAGATCAGCCAATAGATACCGACGGCGGCCGGCACCAGAAAAGCAAAGTAAACGGAGAACAGCGGCATGATATAGAGCATGCCGTTCATCATCCCGCCGGCCTGCTGGGGCTGGGTCGCTTTGTTGTAATGCTTTTGCAGCAGGGTGAGCATCAGAGAGGTGACGCCGGAAAGGATGGGGATCAGCAGCAGGGCGAAATAAGGCAGAAAGCCCTGTCCATCCTGCATCTTCAGGGTGGGGAACTGCAGCAGGTTGATCCCCAGGAAATTAAAGTCGACGCTCTGGATCTTGGCGATGGTCTCCGCAGAAAGGGCGGAGAATTTTTCCAGCATCGCGGGGTCGCCGCCCTGGATAAAGTTAACCGCCTGCAGCTGCGCCGTAAACGTGTTGGCGTTGGTCATCATGGATTTCGCCACGTCCGTCGCCGCCGTGATCTCCGTATTGGAAAGGTGCAGGATGTGGGTCAGGGGCTTATAGACCACGTCGATCAATCCAAAGAGGATGGGAAACTGGATGAGCATGGGAAGGCAGCCGCTCATGGGGTTGTAGCCTTCCTTTTCATAAAGCTTCATCATCTCTTCATTGAGCTTTTCCTTGTTGTTGCCGTACATTTTTTGAAGAGCATCCAGCTTTGGCTTAAAGACAGCCATTTTAATGGTGCTCTTTTGCTGTTTGACCGCAAAGGGCAGCAGCAGCGCCTTGGTGATGATCGTAAAAGCGATCAGGGCTAAGCCGTAATTGCGGATCACGAGGTAGCAAAACCACATGATCCAGCCTAAAGGCCAGCCGAAAATGGTATTGAACAGTTCCATTCCTTTTCCTCCATCTTTTTTTGTAAGCCGGACGTCGTTTTCCGGCAGTGCCCCTTGGAAAGGGCGGCGCGGGGTCTGGCTTTTCAGCCGTCAATCTATATATGATATCAGCGCCGTCCCCTCAGAATGGAGAAGGAGAAGTGGTCGGGAACGGGGTCATATCCGCCCCGATGAAAGGGATGGCAGCTCAATATTCTTTTCAGCGCAAGCAGCCCGCCCCTCCATGCCCCAAAGCGGGAGATCGCCTGGATCGCATAGGAAGAACAGGTTGGATAGAACCGACAGGTCGGAACAGGCTTTAAGGGAGAAAGAAACCGCTGGTACAGGCGGATCAGGCGGATCAGGACAGCCTTCATTCCTCCAGGACCCCCAATTTTTTCAGCTGCCACTGAAGCACCGGCAGCACGTCGGTGGATTTTACCCCGGCCGTAGCGCTGCGGGCCACCAAAACGATATCCCAGTTTCCCTTTAACAGGGGCTCCACCTGCTGGAATGCCGCGACGATCACCCGCCGGGCGCGGTTGCGCCGGACCGCGTTTCCCACCTTTTTGCTGGTGGTCACCCCAAGGCGGCAGCGGCCCGCCCGGTTTTTCACCACATAGCTGATGAGGATCGGGTGGACCACATATCTGCCTTTGGAATAAGCCCGCTTAAAATCGTTGTTGCGGTTCAATTTGAGAATACGCACAAAAACACTGCCTTTCCTTACAAAAGCCGGTGTCTGTCAAAAAAAAGCCCCTGTCTTTCCTGAAAAAAGGGAACGGCCCCAGGGACGCCGGGGCCTGCCGCCAAAAGGCGGTATCCATTTTTCCATAAAAGAAAAGGCCACAAATAATTGTGGCCGGCAATTAGTAGCTCAGACGGGCTCTACCTCTCGCTCTTCTGCGGGCAAGCACCTTGCGTCCGTTTTTCGTCGCCATTCTTTTGCGGAAGCCGTGCTCTTTTTTTCTGTGCAGCTTTTTGGGCTGATAGGTTCTTAACATCCAGAAACCCTCCTTTCAGGACTAACCTTGCGATAATATAGTATATCTTACAAGGATGGGGCCTGTCAAGTAAAAAAACAAAAAACCCTTATTTTATCGCGCTTTGCCGCCCTTTTTGCCCCTTTCCGCCAAAAGGGCCTGCAGCGCCGCTCCGGCCAATCCCCGCCGGCGGAGGGGATGAAGATCCGGCGGCTATTTTTTCTGGCAAGGACGGTTTTTTTGCCCACCGGCCCACAAAACGCCCCTAAAATGGCCTAAAACACGCGAAGCGGCCCTTTCCGCCTTCCCACAGGGGAAGGAAAACGGCCCGCGTCATCCCCCTGCAAACGCTTCGTGGAATGGGCTCTCTTATACTATTTAAAATATATTCCCGCGCAGATGGTGGAAAAGCTTGAAAAAAGACCCTTTTTTATGGTACAATAACCATCAGTAAAACCTGTGGAAAACTTTGTTTTAAACGGTTTGTCCCCAGGTTTTCCACTTTTTCCACTAACTTTTCCACAACTGCGGAGGTATAAATCAACTATGGAATCCTTTCAGGAAGTTTTCAACCTGGTGAGCGAATACTGCAAGGGAGAGATTTCGCAGGTCGCTCATTCTTTATGGATAAATGCTATCGAACCCGTCAAGCTGGAAGGCGACACCGCCTATCTGCTGGTCCACTCCGATTTTAAAAAGAAGATCGCGGAAGAAAAATACATGGATCTGCTGCGCCACGCCTTTGAAACGGTCATGGGCTTTTCCGTGGAGATCGTGATCCAGTCCGACGAATCCTCCGCCAAACCGGTGGTGAACCGCGCCGCCCTGACCGAGGATCCTTTGAAGGATCTCATGCGTTATTCCAAGGAAGAACTGGACAAAAACTCCATCGGCGGGGATTATGAATATACCTTCTCCACCTTTATCGTGGGCCCCTCCAACAAATTTGCCCACGCGGCCTCCATGGCGGTGGCCACCAACCCCGCCGGGGCCTACAACCCCCTGTTCATCTACGGTGGATCCGGCCTGGGCAAGACCCATCTTCTCTACGCCATCTGCAGCGAGATCCAGCAGAATAAGCCCGGCACCAACATTATCTACGTCAAAGGCGAAGAATTCACCAATGAACTGATCGAAGCCATCGGGAACGAAGCCACCAACGATTTTCATGCCAAATACCGCCAGGCGGACGTGCTTTTGGTAGACGATATCCAGTTTATCGGCGGCAAGGTACAGACCCAGGAGGAGTTCTTCCATACCTTCGATACCCTGTATCAGGCCGGCAAACAGATCGTCCTCACTTCCGACCGTCCTCCAAAGGAGATCAAGACCCTGGAAGACCGCCTCAAGACCCGTTTTGAATGGGGTCTTCTGGCCGATATCCAACCGCCGGATTTTGAGACCCGCATCGCCATCATCCGCCGCAAGGCAGAACTTCTAAATCTGGATATTCCCGATGAAGTGGCGGAATACATCGCCAACAAATTAAAGAACAACATCCGGCAGCTGGAGGGGACCGTCAAAAAGTTAAACGCCTACAAGCTCCTGGCCGGGACTTCCCCCTCCATCCTCATCGCCCAAAACGCCATCCGCGACATTCTCAACGACCACCAGCCCACCCCGGTCACCGTGGAACGCATCATTTCGGAGGTTGCCCGCACCTACAACGGCGTCACCTCTCAGGATATCCGTTCCAGCAAACGCACCACCAACATTTCCGCCGCCCGGCAGGTTTCCATCTACATCGTGCGGGAAGTGACCCAGATGCCCATGAAAGCCATCGGCGAAGAATTTGGCGGAAGGGACCATTCTACCATCGTTTACGCCATCCAACAGGTGGAAAAAAACATGGAAAAGAACCCCCATTATCGGGAAACCATCGAAGATATTATCAAAAACGTACAAAACTCCTAAACGAAACCGAGGTTTTCCACTTTTCCCCGTTCCACCGTTTTTGAAGAAAAATAGAATTTGATTTTTTACCCTTTTGTTTTGCACCGGGTTTTGCACATTTTCTAAACTTTTTTCGACCGTTCTTTTCTGTTTTTCTTTCTCTATTTTTCCTTTTCCCCTTTTCCACTTTTTGACGACCGCCCTTTCCCTTTTTCAAAAAAGCGACGAAAGGGCATGGCCGCTGGCTTTTGGGAAGGTTTCAACAAATCCACCGCCTCTACTACTACTACTAAAAATTTAAAAGATCTTATTTTCTTTATTTATTTTCAAACAAGCAGCGTGGAAAAAGAAAGGTGATCCTATTGAAGATTTTATGTGACAAACAAAAACTGTACGACGTGATCTCCAACGTATCCCGGGCCGTCTCCGCCAAAACCACCCTCCCGGCGCTGGAGGGCATTTTGCTCCGCGCCCGGGACAACACCCTTTTCCTTTCTGGCTACGACCTGGATCTTGGGATCTCCGCCTCCATGGAGGCCAAAGTAACGGAGCCCGGCGAGATCGTCCTGACGGCGAAGCTGTTTGTGGATATGGTGCGCCGTATGGCTGGAGAGACGGTTTCCATCGAGAGCAACGAAAAATATCTTACCGTGATCAAAAGCGGTTTTTCGGAGTTCACGATCCTGGGCATCCCCGCCGACGAATTTCCGGAATTCCCCACCCTAAACCAGGTGACCCCCATTTCCCTTCCCCAGAGCGTGCTCAAATCCATGATCGACCAGACCCTCTTCGCCATTGCCACCAACGACGCCAAACCGGTGCAGACCGGTTCCCTCTTTGAAGTGGGAGAGCGGGAGCTGCGGGTCATTTCGGTGGATGGCTTTCGCCTGGCCATGCGCCGGGAACCCGTCGCCAGCGAAGAGGAATTTCATTTTATCGTCCCGGGCAAGACCTTGTCCGAACTGACAAAGCTTTTGGGGGACGAAGACGAAAAGACCGAGATCCAGGTGGGAAACAAACATATCATCTTTAAGATCGGCGGTTATTCGATCCTCTCCCGGCTGCTGGAGGGTGATTTTCTGGATTATAACGCGGCCATTCCCAGCGGCGGCGTCACCACGGTGACCGTCGGCGTTCGCCCCTTTATCGATAGCATCGAGCGTACTTCCCTGTTGATCTCCGACCGGCTCAAAAGCCCGCTGAAGGTGGTCTTTGGCGAAAATCAGATCAAAATGTCCTGTTCTACCGCCATCGGCAAGGCTTATGACGAGCTGGAATGCCAGCTGGAGGGGACAGATCTCACCATGGGCTTTAACAACCGCTATTTGCTCGACGCTTTGCGGGCCAGCGGCTGCGACCAGGTAAAACTGGTGATCAACGGGCCCCTCTCCCCCATGAAAATGACGCCGATGCAGGGCGAAAGCTTTTTGTTCCTTGTTCTGCCTGTCCGCCTGAAAGCCGATTAAAAGGAAAGCCTGGGTGCAGTATGAAACAGCGCATCACCATCGTCATTGAGACGGAATATATCAAGCTTGACCAGTTTTTGAAATTTTCCGGCGTGGCGGAGACCGGCGGCCATGCCAAGGAGATCGTCGCCGAAGGGGCTGTCACCGTCAACGGGGAAGTGTGCCTTGCCAGGGGAAAAAAGCTCCGGCCGGGAGATCTGGTCTGCCTGGATGATTATGAGATCGAGGTAGCGGCCCGTTGAACATCACAAAAATTGAATTGACCGCCTTTCGGAACCTTTCCCAGCTGTCGATGGAGCCCTGCTCCACCGTAAACATCATCTACGGGGACAACGCCCAGGGAAAGACCAATCTGATGGAGGCTCTGTGGCTGCTTTCCGGCGCCCGGAGTTTTCGGGGCGCCAGAGACGCCGATCTGGTCTCTTTCGGGCAGGAAAACGCCCGGGTGTGCGCGCAATTTTATAAAGGACAGCGGGAGCAGGAGGCTGAGATCCGCTTTGGCGGAAAAAAAAGCGCCTGGCTCAACGGGATCCAGCTGGATTCTGCCGCAAAGCTGGCCGGCGGGTTTTGCGCCGTGGTTTTTTCCCCTTCTCACCTGGGCCTGATCAAAGACGGCCCCGGGGAACGAAGAAAATTTCTGGATACCAGCATCTGCCAGCTTACCCCTCGTTACATCGATACCCTCGCTTCCTTTTCACGGGTGCTTCAGCAGCGCAATTCCCTGCTGAAGGATATCTCCTATTCCAGCTTTCTGTTGGATACCCTGGATATTTGGGATGAAAAGCTCGCCTCTCTCTCCGCCGCCGTTTCCTGGGCCAGGGAACGCTATGCCCGGCGGCTGGCCGAGGCCGCCGCTGGGATCTATTCCGGCATTTCCATGGAAAAGGAAAGTTTTACGGCCTCTTATGCCCGCAGCGGCATGGGGCCGGGGCCATGGGAAGGCCCAGAACAGCTTCGGGAAGCTTATCGCGAGGCGATAGCGGCATCCCGGGGGGAAGATCTGCGCAGCGGGGCGACCGGCGTCGGGCCCCACCGGGACGATCTGGAGATCCTGCTGGACGGAAAAAGCGCCCGCAGCTTTGGTTCCCAGGGACAGCAGAGAAGTTCTGTGCTGGCCCTTAAGCTGGGGGAAGCCCGCTGTATGAGGGAGATCCTGGGCGAGGAACCGGTCATCCTGTTGGACGACGTCATGAGCGAATTGGACGGCGGGCGCCGGGAATATCTGCTCAACCACCTGGCAGGCAGCCAGATCTTTATTACCTGCTGCGACCGGGGATATTTTTCTTCCCTGACGCAGGGAAAAAGCTTCCATATGCAGGGCGGGGAGGTTTTACAATGCGAAAGTTACTCCGCCGGATAAAAGGGGAAATGCAATTTGTATCTGCACCTGGGCCAAAACACCGTCGTCCGTACCAAGGACGTGATCGGCATTTTTGATATTGAAAATACCTCTCTGGGAAAATCCACCCGCCGGTACCTCTCCGAGGCAGAGAAAAATGGCCGGGTGGTCAACGTCTCCATGGAGCTGCCCAAATCTTTTATTGTCTGCGCGGAGCAGGGGCGCACCCGGGTGTACATCTCTCAGATCTCTTCCGCGACCCTGAAAAAAAGGTCGGGTTATATAGAAAACATCTCCAATGTATAAAAAGCGGCTCCCGGCCGCGGCATTGGTCCAGTAAGAAAATGGAGGAAAAAAACGTGGATAACAAACCTCAGGCTTCCGCCTACGACGGCAATCAGATCCAGGTGCTGGAGGGCCTGGAGGCGGTTCGGAAACGCCCCGGCATGTACATCGGTTCCACCGGCCCCAAAGGGCTGCACCATCTGGTCTATGAGATCGTGGACAACTCCATCGACGAGGCCCTGGCGGGTTTCTGCGATAAGATCACTGTGGAGATCCTCCCCGGCAACATCATCCGGGTGCAGGATAACGGACGCGGCATCCCCGTTGGCATCCAGCCAAAGCTGGGGATCCCGGCGGTAACGGTGGTCTTTACCGTGCTGCACGCCGGCGGCAAATTCGGCGGCGGCGGATACAAAGTATCCGGCGGCCTTCACGGCGTGGGCTCTTCGGTGGTAAACGCCCTCTCCACCTGGCTGGAGGTAGAGGTGAGCCACGAGGGTCAGGTCTATTACCAAAAATTCCAGCGCGGAGTTCCCATGGAGGATCTAAAAATTGTTCGGGAGGCCTCCGGTACCGGTACCTCTGTGGCCTTTAAAGCGGATCCTGAAATTTTTGAGACCTGCGAATACGATTTTGAAACGCTGCTTACCCGCCTGCGGGAACAAGCCTTTCTCAACGCCGGGATCTATATTGTCCTCAAGGACAGCCGTACCGAAGAGGTGCGGGAGGAACATCTGCACTACGAGGGCGGCATCAAGAGCTTTGTGGAGCATATCCATCAGCGCCGCGGCCTGGAGGTGCTGCACCCCGAGGTCATCTATCTCTCCGCCCAAAGCGGCGACAACGTGGCCGAGGTGGCCATGCAATACAACGACAGCTACAACGAAATGCTGCTTTCCTTTGCCAACAACATCCATACCATGGAAGGCGGCACCCACGAGCTGGGATTTAAATCTGCCATGACCCGGGTATTCAACGATTACGGCAAGCGCCACAACATCATCAAGGACAGCGACAAAAACCTTACCGGCGAGGATGTGCGAGAAGGGCTTACCGCCATTGTTTCGGTGAAGATGACCGACGCCCAGTTTGAAGGGCAGACCAAGGCAAAGCTTGGCAACACCGAGATGCGCACCCTGGTGGAGAGCATGGTCTACGATAAGCTGATGACCTTCTTTGAGGAGAACCCTTCCGTTGCAAAGCTGATCTTTGACAAGGCGATGGGCGCTGCCCGCGCCAGAGAAGCCGCCCGCAAGGCCCGGGAACTTACCCGGCGCAAATCGGTACTGGAAGGCAGCCAGCTGCCGGGCAAACTTGCCGACTGCTCCGACCGGGACAACACCTACACCGAAATCTACATCGTGGAGGGAGATTCCGCCGGAGGCTCCGCCAAAATGGGCCGTGACCGCCGGTTCCAGGCGATCCTTCCCCTGTGGGGCAAAATGCTCAACGTGGAAAAGGCCCGCATCGACCGCGTTTACGGCAACGATAAGCTCATGCCGGTCATCACGGCCCTGGGCTGCGGCATCGGGGAGGATTTTGACGTCAGCCGCATCCGCTATGGCAAGGTCATCATCATGGCCGATGCCGATGTGGACGGCTCCCATATCCGCACCTTGATGCTGACCTTTTTCTTCCGCTTTATGCGCCCGCTGATCGAGGAAGGGCACGTCTATCTGGCGCAGCCGCCCCTCTATAAAGTAAGCCGGGGCAAAAAAGTGCGCTACGCCTATTCCGATGAGGAACGCGACCAGTACACGAAGGAACTTTACGGCGACGAGGACGTCAAGCGCGACGTCCAGCGCTACAAAGGCCTTGGTGAAATGGATCCGGAGCAGCTGTGGGAGACCACCATGGATCCCGAACACCGCACCATCATCAAAGTGGAAATGGAAGACGCGGTGCGCGCCGACGAGATCTTTACGATCCTGATGGGGGATAAAGTTGCCCCCCGCCGGGAATTTATCGAACAAAACGCCAAATATGTCACCAACCTGGATATTTGACGAAACGCGGCCTGGCCCGCAGGAAGGGATCGGCTTTTGGAAGAAAAGGAAACGGCGCGGATGCGGCTGGCCTTTCGCATTTCGCTGGAAGAATTTACGGCCTTTAACCTGGAAAAAGCGGAAGAAATGACCGCCAAAAAGAAAAAGAGCAGCCGGCTTTCCGGCCTGCTGGGGACGGCGGTGGCCGTTTTGGTGCTGATCTGGTTGCTGCCCCAGCCAAACTTCTCCAGAGTGATCCTCTTTTTGGCGTTGTTTCTTTTGGCGTTCGGCGTCTACCAGATCCTGTATTTCCCCCTGCTCTTCCCGGTGATGATGCGCCGGTCGGTCCAAAAGGCCTACGGGGAAAGCCGGTATCTGCAAAACGAGATCGTTTTGGAATTTTACGACGGGTATTTTAAAGAGTCTTCCGCGGAGGGCGAAAAAAAGACCAGGCAAAAAGAGGTAGCCGCTTTTTCGGAGCGCCCCCTCTATTATCAGTTGGATCTGAAAAGCGGGAAATCCGTCCTGATCCCCAAAAAGGGCCTGACGGAAGAAGAAAGGGAGCTGCTGTGCGGCTTCTTCCCCGGCACCCAGCTGGAAAACTGAGCGGGCGGCGTCCCGGGAAAGGGTAGAACAAGCAATATGATAGAACGCAGCATAAGGGAAAAGATCGCGGAGATCTCTTCCAGCGCGGCGCCGGAGCTGGCGCTGCTGATCAAAAATGAGATCTACCGCATGGAAAAGGAAAACGCCCATCTGGCCGGGGCGGTGTACACCCTCTCGGAGGAGGACGCCCTGAAATGCATAGAAAAAGCGGCTGGGGGCCGGGCCAAACGCATTTTTCAAATTGCGCTGGCATCGGTGCTGGCCCTGGCCTTCCTCATCTCCTATCTGATGGACACGGCCTATGTGCAGGGGCTGATCCTCTGCCTTGTCTGTATCGGCCTTTTGGTGGTGATCCTTGTTGTCCCCAAAAGGATGCAGCGAGAGCTGGCCAAAGCCCAAAGCGGCCGGGAGCGGTTTCTGCTTGCCGGGGATAAGGATATTTTTTCCTCCGACGGCGAAAGCTGTTTCCAGCTCAGCTATGAAAAGGATCTGGTCAAGATCAAAGAGGACGAGGATTTTTATTTGATCTGCGCCAGCCGGAACCGGAACTGGTGCATCCCCAAGGCAGAGCTTACCAGGGAAGCGCTGGCGGAGCTGGACGAGGTGTTTTGCGGGGAGGAAAGCCCCCTGCGGAAAAACGATTGATCTCTCCCCGAAACGGCGGAGCCGCCGGGGATCTGAATATGACGATAAGGGTGAAAACAAATGAGCAATGAAGATATCAAGCGCGAAGGCAACGTCGTGATCGTCCGGGATATCGAAAAGGAAATGAAAAAATCCTACATCGATTATTCCATGGCGGTCATCGTGGGCCGTGCCCTTCCGGACGTGCGGGACGGGCTCAAGCCTGTCCACCGCCGGATCTTGTACACCATGTTTGAAAACGGGCTCTCCCCCGATAAGGCCTACCGCAAATCCGCGGATACGGTCGGTTCGGTGCTGGGCCGGTATCATCCCCACGGCGACGCCTCGGTCTACGACGCCATGGTGCGTATGGCTCAGGAGTTTTCCCTGCGTTACCCGCTGGTAGACGGCCACGGAAACTTCGGCTCCGTTGACGGAGACCCGCCTGCCGCCTACCGTTATACCGAAGCCAGAATGAGTAAGATCGCCATGGCGATGCTTGCCGATATCGACAAGGACACCGTGGATTTCATGCCCAACTACGACGACCATCTGCAGGAGCCGGTGATGCTCCCTTCCCGGTTCCCGAACCTGCTGGTCAACGGTTCCAGCGGCATCGCCGTTGGCATGGCCACCAACATCCCTCCCCATAACCTGGGAGAAGTCACCGACGCCATCTGCGCCCTGATCGACAACCCGGAGGCCACCCTGGAGGAGCTGATGGAGCACATCAAAGGGCCGGATTTCCCCACCGGCGGTATCATCATGGGCCGTTCCGGCATCCGGGCCGCCTATGCCACCGGCCGAGGGAAGATCACCCTGCGGGCCCGGGCCGAGGTGGAAGAGCACAAAAACCGCATGCGCATCGTGGTCAACGAGATCCCCTACCAGGTGAACAAGGCGCGGCTGATCGAAAACATCGCGGATCTTGTCAAAACAAAGCGCATCGATCAGATCAGCGACCTGCGGGATGAATCCGATCGAAACGGCATGCGCATCGTCATTGAGCTCAAACGGGACGCCAACCCCCAGGTGGTGCTCAACCAGCTGTATACCTTCACCCAGATGCAGGATACCGTGGGCGTTATCATGCTGGCGCTGGACAACAACCAGCCAAAGATCATGTCCCTGAAGGAAATGCTGGAGCATTACCTGAACTTCCAGTTCCAGGTCATCACCCGGCGCACCCGCTATGAGCTGAAAAAAGCCAAGGAACGGGAGCACATTTTAGAAGGCCTCAAGATCGCGCTGGATTATATCGACGAAGTCATCTCCATCATCCGTTCTTCCAAGGACCAGCCCGAGAGCAAGCGGGCCCTCAGCGAGCGCTTTGGGCTTAGCGATATGCAGGCTTCCGCCATTGTGGCCATGCGTTTGGGGCAGCTTTCCGGTCTGGAACGCGCCAAAATTGAGGATGAGCTGGCGGCGATCCTGGAAAAAGTGGCGGACCTGGAGGATATCCTCAGCCACGATTCCCGGGTATACGCCATTATCCGCAGCGAGGTGGTGGGCCTGAAGGAAAAATTTGGGGACGACCGCCGCACCGAGGTGCAGTCGGTCAGCGGCGAAGTGGATATCGAGGATCTGATCCCCCGGGAGTCCTGCGTGGTCACCCTCACCCACTTTGGTTATCTGAAACGGCAGCCCATGGATGTTTACAAGACCCAGCGCCGGGGCGGACGGGGGATTTCCGGCCTTACCCGCCGGGAGGAAGATTTCGTGGAGGATCTGTTTGTCTGCTCCAGCCACGACTATATATGCTTCCTCACCAACCGCGGACGGATGCTGCGCCTGAAATGTTACGAGATCCCGGAGGGCTCCCGCAGCTCCCGCGGCATGAATATCGTCAACCTCCTGCCTCTGGATGGGGACGAAAAAGTCAGCTCCATGATCCGCGTCTCCGAATTTGCGGACGACCGTTATCTGGTGATGGTCACCCGCCAGGGGATCATCAAGCGCACCGAAATGTCCGCCTACAAAAATGCCCGCAAATCGGGCATCATCGCCATTTCCCTGGACGAAGGGGACGAGTTGGCCTGGGCCCGGGAGACCGGCGGCGAGAGCCAGCTGCTCATCGCCACCCGCTGCGGCATGGCCATCCGCTTTGCCGAGACCGATGTCCGCGCCATGGGCAGAAGCGCCCGGGGCGTGCGCGCCATCCAGCTCTCCGAGGGCGACGAGGTGGTCGGCATGGTGGAGGTCAATGAGGACTCCTACCTCTTCCTCATTACAGAAAACGGGCAGGGGCGGCGTACCCTGTTTTCGGAATACCGGCTCCAGTCCCGCGGCGGCAAGGGGATCCAGAACTACAAATGCGGCGAGGAGAAGGGCTTTGTAGCCGGGGTGCGCACGGTGTCCCCCGACGACGACGTGATCCTGATCACCGACGACGGCGTTATCATCCGCATCGACGCGGGAGAAGTCAACATCCAGTCCCGCTATGCCGGCGGCGTGCGGGTCATGCGCGTGGCCCCGGGTTCCCGCGTCATGGCTTTGGCCCCGGCCCCCAAGGAGGATTCCTCCGAGGAGGAAGCGCCCGCCGAAGACGGTGAGGCGGCCCCTCAGGATGCAGAATCCTATCCGGACCTGGATCTTTCGCAGGGACAGGCGGGAGACGAAGCGTCCCAGGCGGTGCAGGAGCTGGCCGACCGGCTTTTAGACGGGCCGGAAGATGAAAATCCTGAAGAATAAAAGAAAACAGCAAAAAAGGACGCCCTAAAAAAGGGCGTCCCCAATGCAGATCGTGTTGAATGGAAAGATCAGCCGCAGGAAATTTCGGTTTCCTGCGGCTTTTCTGCTGCTGCCGGCCGGGAGAAAAGCCCGCGGCCCAAATTACAAAAACAGGCAGAACAACAGGGGAAGAAACATGGCGGGCAGAAAATTCAGAAGTTTTAGCTTTGTGATGCCCAACAGGTTCAGGCCGGTGCCGATGATCAGAAGGGAGCCGACGCAGGTCATTTCGTTGATAGCAAAAGCCTGCAGCAGCGGCGCCGCAAAATGAGCCAGCAGAGTAAGGCCGCCCTGATAGACCGCCACAAAGGCCACCGAGAACAGCACCCCGATCCCCAAAGTGGAAGCGAAAACGAGGGAGGAGCAAAGATCCAGCATGGCCTTGGTGTATAACATGGTCTGATCGCCGGAGACACCGGCGTTGATCGCGCCCACAAGGGTCATGGAGCCGATACAGAAAAGCAGGCTGGAGCTGGTGAACCCCTCCGCCAGGCTGTGTTTTCCGCCAGCTTTTGGAGAGAACCGGGCCTCCACCCGCTGCAGCAGGCGGTTAAAATGCCGGTCAAGATCGATCAGTTCTCCCAGCAGGACGCCCAGCGCCATGGAGAGGATCATGATCAGGGCGTTCTCCCCCTTTAGGGCTCCCTGGATGCCGATCAACAGGGTGCACAGGCCCAGGGCTTTCATCAGCTGGTCGCCGACGCGCTGGGGGATGCCCTTGTTAAAGAGCAGCCCGATCAGGCTTCCTACCGCGATGGTAAGACAATTGACGGCCGTGCCTAAAAACATCATAAAGAAAGTTCCTCCCCAAAAAGGAGCGGGCCGGTTGGCTCCGCTCCTTATTTTGTTTTGCCGGTCAAAGCCCGCCCGCGCCAAAAGGCGTTTTACCGGCGGATTTTTCCGCAGAACTCCGCCGCGTCGATCCGAAACACGGCGACGGTGTCGCACATGGCGTTGTCAAAGGCAAAGCGCCGTCCGGTCTGATGCTCCATGAGCAGGGAGAGAGCCGCCATCTTCTCCTCAGGGTCAGTCACAAGGCTGGCGCTGCCGCTTCCGACAATGCTGCGGAAGGCGTAGCCATAACGGCAAGGCACCTCCCCTTCCCCGACGAGGCGATGGCCGCAATCCATTTCAAAGGCAACGATGGGGTTCTGGGAAAGGATATCAAGCTTGCGGCCCTCCTTGGCGCTGTGAAAATAGAGGGTCAGCTTCCCTCCTTTAAAACGAAAACCATAGTTAAGCGGCAGGATGTAGGGCGTTTTTCCGTCTACCATCGCCACCCGGCAGACCTTACATTCTTTCAGGATCTCCAACAGTTCGCTGTCATCGGTCACTTCCCGGTCTTTTCTTCGCATGATACGGCTCCTTTCGTCGGTTGACGGCGCCGCCCTCAAGGAGGCGCCGCAAAAACACGCGCCCGTTTGGAAAGAGCGCACAATTTCAGACTCACCGCTTTGCGGCTCACAGAGATCATTGATCATAACCGCTTTGCGGTTATGATCGCATAGAAGCGAAGCGAAAATGGGATCATAGGCCATGCCCGTAGGCGGCCACGGAGATAATGGATCATAACCGCTTTGCGGTTATGATCGCATAGAAGCGAAGCGAAAATGGGGTCATAGGCCATGCCCGTAGGGCGGCCATAAAAATAATGGATAATAACCGCCTTGCGGTTATTATAGCAGGAACCGCGAAAAAAGGGAAGAAAAAGGACAGCCGCTTTGCCTGTCACAAAAAGAAGATGATAATATTAGAAATTTGAAAAAAATAATACTTTGTGACTGTCGCGTGACTGGAAGGAGATATAGTAGGATACAGAAAGAGAAATGGGCTGGCGCCCAAAACTATAAATGGAGGAAAAAACGATGGAAGAAAAACGCAGCGGAGAGCAGAAAAACAACTCCAAAAAGTTATATATCACCATTGCGATCGCCCTTGTTGTGATCGTTTTGATCATTTTGGCATTGCTGAAAGGGTGCGGAAAGGAAGAGCAGCCTACACTGGCTTCCCAGCCCGAGCAGGAGACCGTCACCGTGCTCCAGCAGCCGGAGGAAGAGGCGGAGACCATCGAAGATGAGCCCACCCCTCTGATCGAGGCCCCTCAAGAGGAGAACGACGCGGCAGAGCCGGTTGTGCAGCCGGTTGTCCAGCCTGTTACCGTGGTGGAAGACCCGGTTCCGCTGGCCTCTGTGCCGGTAGTTGTGGAAGACGCCTATGTGGCTCCCGCGGCTGACGACGATGACGACGACGATGATTCCCCCGGCATTTCTATCGACCCCGTAGACCCCGTAGATCCCGTAGATCCTGTAGACCCCGTAGATCCTGTAGACCCCGTAGATCCTGTAGACCCCGTAGATCCTGTAGACCCTGTTGATCCCGTAGACCCTGTAGATCCCTCTGATCCGACGGACCCCGGCAACCCCATGGACAAGGACTGCTACGATATCATCGAGTGGCTGACAGCAAAACTCAACGTCCAGAACTCCACCCTGTACAAATATTTTGTCAACAGAAAAGCCGGAGAGAGCATGGATTCCGAGGGCTTTAACTATGGCAACGTCGTCACCGCGGAAATGGTGGCGGACGGTCTTTTGGACGCAGAATCCCGTGGCTGGTGCGTCCTGAAAGGTGAAGCGGGAACCGGCTTTGATATTTTCAGCACCAACGAGTCGATGGAAGGAAAAACCGGTGAAACGCTGAACGCTGTAAAATACAATACAGCGGATGAAAAATATCAGCTTGGAACCGTAGAAATCGTCGATAAAATAGTGGAGAAAACCGCGATCCAGGTTATGGATACCAGCACGTTTGCATCTTCGGAAGAGGAAACCCCTGAGGAGCCCGAAGAAGAGCCTGTCGAGGACCCCGAAGAGGAACCGGAAGAAGAGCCCGCAGAATAAAAAATATCCCAAAAGGCCGGAGCAGTGCTCCGGCCTTTTTTTGCCGCCGCAGAAAAGCAAAAGCCCAAAATAGCAGTTCCCATTTTCATAGAAATGTAGTATAATGACTGCAAAGTGAACAAAGGCATCGATCTTTGCCGCGCCCGAAGGGCAACACGGCGCCGGGGCAGTTTTTTGCGGCAGTCCCCCGGCGGGCAACGGCGCAGATGGAACGCTCTTTCCTTTGCTTCAAAAGGGCGGCTTGCCGCCGTCCTTTCAGGAAAACCGCCTGTTTGACAGACGGCATAAAAAACGGAGGTACTGTAAAATGCTGAAAAACATTCCTACCTGCATGTCTCCCGATTTGCTGCGCGCCCTGTGCTCCATTGGCCACGGCTCCAAAATCATGGTCTGCGACTCCAACTGTGACATCAACCGTCTGGGCCCGGCGGATGCTTTCCGCGTCCGTTTGGATGGCGTGCGCGGCCCCGAGATCCTCGAAGCGATCTTGAAGCTTATTCCGGTGGATGACTACATCGACGATCCGATCCGCATCTGCCTGACCGACGGCGGACGCCCGGAGCCGGCTGTCTGGAAAAAGTACGATGAGGTAGTCAAAAACAGCGAAGAAGCGAAAAAGCTGCCCAACGGCATCCATTACATGAAGGGCAAAGAGTTCTGGTCTGTGGCTGACGATCTGGATCTGATCATCGCCACCGGCGAAACGGATGTTTACGGGAATATCTTTGTTCAGAAGGGTGTTATCAAATAAACCCGCAAGGGAAAGCTTTTACAAAACCGCCGGCAGTTGCCGGCGGTTTTTTTCTGCCGCCGGAGGCCGCAGAACTGGTCACAAAATGAAACAAAAAAATGATGAATAATTACAACTTGAGTATTGGAAAGCTTTTCCAAATATGATACACTGAACATAAAGAAGTTGTGCGCTGTCCCCGGCCTGTACGGGGACGGAAAAAGAGAAAAAGAAAGAGAGGGAGCAAAAGCATGAAAAAGTTATTATCTGTTGTGCTGGTTTTGGCGATGTGCGCCGGCCTTGGTGTGACAGCCCTGGCAAAGGCGGAGGATCCGTCCTATAATCTGCCGCCTTTTGACGATGAGGAGTTTGCCTATTCCACGGCGGATGAAGAGGCCGAATACGGTTATGGAGACGAATATTTCTGCTTTGCCTATTACCACCTCAATAAAGCCGAAGGAGAGCGTTTTCAGGATTATAAAGTCTCTTATTCTATCCAAGAGGGCGCAGAATCCATTAAAGAGATCAACATCTACAAATACGATTATGTCTCCTCGAGCCGGGATGTCGACCTGGGGATCAAGTTCAAAGACGCCTACCCGACGGAGCCCATCCGCGTCAAAGCAAAGGTAAAGTTCCTCACCACCAAAGGCAAAAACATTACTTCCCAGATCTATGATCAGGATCATGTTTACGAAGATGTCTGCAAATTTGACGAAAAAGAGAAGGTCATTCTCATAGACTTCCTCTATGGCTTTAACAAAAATGTCCAGATGTATGCGGAAAATATGATCAACGGCGACGGCGAAGTGGAATATGAGGACTTTGACAACAACAGTACCATTTCGGAGCAAGGCGGAACCTATGAGTATCTTAGCCCGGTGCTGGATTTTGATCAGTTTGAAAACAACGCCACCAATCTCTATATGACCTTCGCCGGTACCGACGTCTCCTTCGAGGCCAAGCTGGCTGGGCAGGATCCTGTCAACATGTATTATGACACCTATGCCAACAAGGCGATAGGCCAAGAATACGAAGAGAACGACCTGAACTTCATGAATTTCAAGGCAAAACCGGAATTTGATTTCAGCGGAACCCTCACCTGGTATGTCCCCGACGAGGACAAAACGTGGTACCTTTACGAGATCAACGAGGATGATACGCTGAAGGCCACCAACGCTGTGTACAATGAAGAAGATGTCTGCTTTACCCTGAAAGCCAGAACCCTGGGCAGTTATCTTTTGATGGACGGCGAAGGAAAAGTTGTGGAGCCCGAAAAAGAGGAAGATAAAACGAACCCGGAGACCGGGTCCGGCTTCCTGGCTGCCGCTGTAGCGCTGGCTGCCTGGGCAAAATAATCGGAAAGAACACCAAAAGAGGATGCCGGTACCGGCATCCTCTTTTTTTTGGCCGTCGGGGCCCGGACGATGAAAAAAGGAGGGATAAGCGCGGCGCGCTTATCCCTCCTTTACTGCGACGACCACAAAGCGGCCGTCGTTTTCGTGCAGGGAGCAGGTGACGATCGTAAGCAGCTGATCGCCGGGCTGGGCCTGGGTGCCGGTCTCATAAAGGGCCAGAGAGCGTACGCCGCGGAGATAATCGTTGTAGTCTTCGTCGCTTTCGGCGTCGATAAAACGATAAAACTTAAAAACATCTTCTTCCGCGTAATAGACCTTGCTGTAAAAGGCGGCCAACACGCGGAAACGCTGCTCCTCATAAAGGGTATCCAGAAAGATCAGGGGGTTTTCTTCGAAAAAAGAGGCTTCCCGGTATCGCAGCAGGTCGGTGAACATATCGTGCCCGGCGTAAAGGTTGTGGCCAAACAGCAACAGATTGTCGCTGGGAGGATCCCAACTGCACTCGGCGCCGATAAACGGGGTGCCGCCGCGGGAGGGCTGGCCGTTAAAATCCCGGCGGAGGTAATATTCCGGGTCTTCGGGGGTGTACATCACAGGGTAATCGATGGCGGTACCGGAGACGCGGATCCAGCCGATCATGTCGGGGTTTTGAGCGGCCAGCTGCGCGTATTGGGGAAGAAGAGCCGGGGCGGCGCCGGTCCCCTCCCCTTCCGTTGATGGGGGCAGAGGCGCGGGGACGGCCTCTTGGCGGCTTTGCTCTACCTGCTGCGCCAGGCGTTCAAAATCCGCCTTTTCCCGCGCCAAAATGGCTTTTTCCCGAAAAAAGAGAAAGCCGGTTAAGACAAAGGCGGCCGTGAAGGCCGCCAATAGAAAAAGTTTCCAAGTTTGTTTTCTCATCTGCAAACCCGCTTATTTTACGTTGCGGTCTTTTTTCAGGGAGATCAGGGTTGCGGCGACCCCAACGCCGAAGAGAGCGAACAACACGCCCAGGATCAGCTCCTTATCAACGCCGGTGTCATAGAGGAAATCGGGCGCACCGGCCAGAGGGACTTCGTCGTCCAGGATGATCTCAAAATCTCCAGCGGCGTCGGAAGCGTTGCTCCGGGAAGCGCCGGAGACGTCGCCGTCGTCCTCATCCTCATCTTCATCTTCATCGTCATCATCCCGGTCAGGACGGGATGAGCTGCTATTAGAAGAACTGCTCTCGGAAGAGCTGCTATTAGAAGAACTGCTCTCGGAGGAGCTGCTATTGGAAGAACTGCCCTCGGAAGAGCTGCTATTAGAAGAACTGCCCTCGGAGGAGCTGCTATTGGAAGAACTGCTCTCGGAAGAGTTGCTATTGGAAGAACTGCTCTCGGAAGAACTGCTCTCGGAAGAACTGCTCTCGGAAGAACTGCTCTCGGAAGAACTGCCCTCGGAGGAGCTGCTATTGGAAGAACTGCCCTCGGAAGAGCTGCTATTAGAAGAACTGCCCTCGGAGGAGCTACCGCCGGTATAACCGCCGCCGAAGAAGTGGCTGATCTTTCCGGTGGGGGCCAGCAGATACACTGCCCCGTTGATCTCCCGGACATAATAGGTGCAGGCAAATTGCGAGGGGGAGGAGAAGCTGATCTCGTCGTCATTGCCTTCCATCCAGCCGATCACGCGGTTTCCAGGGGTCAGCTTAGAGCTTTTGAGACTTACAACAGCCCAAAGGGAATCCTTCTCCGCGGCGGAAAGGCTGTTGGCAGTCCAGAGAATAGAGGCAGTGGACTGTTTGATGCCGGCAAAATCCATTTCACTGACGTTCAGTGCGTAATAGGTCGACGCCCCGGAGGTTTTGTCGGTGGAAAAAAAACCGTTTTTCTCGTAAAAAACCTTTGTGCCGTATCCGTGCTGGCGGGCGTTGTTTAACTGAAATGCGCCGTTTCCTTCAGCGGGTTCCGCCAGGGCAAACAGCAACATGGGGATGGTGAGGCAAAGGGAAACGATCAATGCCAAAACCACTTTTGTAAAATGTCTCATTGTTTCCATCTCCTTTTTAAGATACTGTAAAATACATCGATATATCGTGATATTAATTAATTTACTACAAATCTCATTATAGGGGATTTGGTCATGTTTCGGTCACAAAATAGAATAGGATAAAATGTTTCACCAACGATGGAAAGAGGACGCCGGAACAAAAGAGGAACCGCATAAGCAAAACCAGGGGAAGGAACCAGGGCCTGCGCCAAGAAACCCATTGACCGAGGGCGAAAACTCTGCGTAAAATGTCTCATTGTTTCCATCTCCTTTTTAAGATACTGTAAAATACATCGATATATCGTGATATTAATTAATTTACTACAAATCTCATTATAGGGGATTTGGTCATGTTTCGGTCACAAAATAGAATAGGATAAAATGTTTCACCAACGATGGAAAGAGGACGCCGGAACAAAAGAGGAACCGCATAAGCAAAACCAGGGGAAGGAACCAGGGCCTGCGCCAAGAAACCCATTGACCGAGGGCGAAAACTCTGCTATGATTTTTATCGATAAGAAGCGGCGCGCCGGGCTATAGCAGGACGCCCACCACCAGGGCTTCCAGCAGTCGGGAGCGCAGAGCCGGGCTATCCTTTGACGGGATGGGGCCGGCAAAGATTTCGAAGGCCGGCCGCCGTAGGCCGTCGATAAACCAGGCGGCGGGGCCGCCCGGCTCCACCGGCCGCGCGGAGACCCGATACCCGGCGCAGGCCCCCAGCAGCGACGCCATAAGGCGGGAGCGCTCCAGCGCTCCGGCGGCGGTGCAAAAGCGGATCGTTTCCCCGCCGGCGCGCAGGCAGAGCAGATGCCGGATCCGCCGGTCAAAGGCCAGGGCCGCCAGAGCCCCGGCTTCCGGTTCGCTAAAGGGGCGGTATCCCCCAAAACCGGAGGGCGAAGGGAACAAGGGCTGCCGCTTCGCCCGGGTGCTGCGGGGCGGCTGCCACCCGGCGGGGAACTGCCGGCGAAGATCGATGCCCCGGGCGTTTGCCTGCCAGCGGGAGTAATCTTCCCCGCAAAGGGCCCCGATGCGTTCCGCCATGGCCCCGCAGCCCTCCTGGCCCAAAAGGCGGATGGCGGCGCCGTCCGGATTGGGCTGGGCGACGATGAGGACGCCGCGGCTTTCCAGGGCGCAGGCGGTCTCCACCTCGGCCAGGCAGACGTTTTGGTGCAGGCTTGCCGCCAGGGCTTCACAGAACCAGAGCAGGATGCGGACGGCAGAGTCCTCCTCCGCGCCGGGGCTGCCGAGGAACAGCGCCGAGGAGCGGGGGTTCCCCAGGGCCGCGGCCCAGATCTCCCTTCCCATGGCGGAGCGGCCAAGAGAAAAAACACGCAGGCTCTGTGGAAAGCGCCGGCGCAGGGAAAACAGAAATTCCTGTACCTTCTGGGGCGTGCAGGGGACGGATGGTTCCATTTCCAACACCTCACAGGGACTATTTGCTGTACTATATGAATAGGACGGGGCTCAATAGTATCGACGGCTTTTCCCCAAAGAGCCGCTTTGCGCCGTCCCGGGGCGGAAAAGAAAGGATGTGCCGTATGGCGATGTCGGAAGAGACTTTATCCAGCGAATCGATCTTTAAAGGGTGTATCGTGGAGCTGAGCCGAGACACGGTGCGGCTGGAGGACGGATCGGAGGCGGTCCGGGAGGTGATCCATCATCCCGGCGGCGTCTGCGTGGCGGCCTTTGACGCCCAGGACTGTTTGCTTATGGTGCGGCAGTTCCGCTACCCCTATAAGGCCGAGCTTTTGGAGATCCCCGCCGGCAAACGGGAGCCGGGAGAGGATCCCGCGGAATGCGGCCGCCGGGAACTGGAGGAGGAGACCGGCGCCCAGGCGGAGATCTTCCGCCCCCTGGGCAGGCTGTACCCCACCCCCGGCTATGTGGATGAGATCATCTACCTTTATTATGCCAAAAAGCTTTCTTACACGGAACAGCGCCTGGACGAAGGGGAATTTTTGAGCGTGGAGCGGGTGCCTTTTTCCCGCGCGTTGGAGATGGTGCTTTCCGGGGAGATTTTGGACGCAAAGACCCAGGTAGCGGTGCTCAAGCTGGCGCAGCTGCGCCAGCGCGGAGAGGTTTGAAGCCCTTGAATTATTACAAACAGGAATATAAATAGAAAATATTACAATAATAAAGGATGCCTTCGGCGAAACGGCCGTCGGCGGGGGGAACGAATGGAGAACCGGAAAAAATTCTTGAAAAAAAGCGACCTGATCCTGATCGCCGTGCTGCTGTTGGCGGCGCTGGCGGGGGGGCTGTGGTATCGCGCCGCCGCCGCCCAGGGCGGGCGGAACATCGCCGTCATCACGGTGGACGGAAAGGAATATATGCGACTGGATCTCAACCGGGAGGAGGATCAGCTGATCCACTTGCAGGATACCGCCGGGGTGCCGGTGAGCTTTGAGATCCTCGATCACAAGATCCGTTTTGTGCAGGTCTCCTGCCCCGACCACATCTGCGAAAACACCGGCTTTGTCTATCTGGAGGGGCAAAGCGCCGTCTGTATGCCCAACCGCACCTCGGTCTGGATCGGCGGCGAGGAGGACGTGCGGGTGGTGGCGGGCTAAATCCGCGGAAAAATGGGGAAATACGCGGTTTTTTCTTGACTTAGCACCTATTTGGTGGTAGTGTAAAGGGGAAATTAACAGGCCAAAAACTGTGACAGAGAAAGTAAGCTTTCGGAAAGATCCCAGCGAGCCGGGGAAGGTGCAAGCCCGGCATCGGCGCCGTAAGCCCAAGATCCCTCTGGAGTTGCCAACTGAACGGGGAAAAGCCCTCAGTAGGAAAAGCCGGTACCCACCGTTAAAGGGGGCGCGTATGCTGGTACGCAGGCAAAGGGTGGTTGTTGCGAAAGTTGGCTTTCGTCCCGGTTGCGGGGCGGGGGCTTTTTTTGTTGGTTCCGCCGGTGTCCGGCGCGGGGCCTGAACTTGAGGAAAGGAAGAGCAGAAGCATGTATGAGAAAGTGCCGTCCGACCAGAACTTTGTAGAACGGGAAAAACAGGTGGAAGCGTTCTGGGAGCAGAACCATATTTTTGAAAAAACCATGGAGGCCACCAAAAAGGGGCAGCTTTACACCTTTTACGACGGCCCGCCTACGGCCAACGGCAAGCCCCACATCGGCCATGTCCTCACCCGCGCCATTAAAGATTTGATCCCCCGCTACCGTACCATGAAGGGCTACGAAGTGCCCCGCAAGGCCGGCTGGGATACCCACGGCCTGCCCGTGGAGCTGGAAGTGGAAAAATCCCTTCACATCAACGGCAAAGATCAGATCGAAGCCTATGGCCTGGAGCCTTTTATCGACAAATGCAAAGAGAGCGTCTGGACCTACAAAAGCATGTGGGAGGGCTTTTCCCGCACGGTGGGTTTCTGGGTGGATATGGACCACCCCTATGTCACCTATCACAACGACTTTATCGAGTCCGAGTGGTGGGCCCTCAAGGAGATCTGGAACAAGGGCCTGCTGTACAAGGGCTTTAAGATCGTCCCCTACTGCCCCCGCTGCGGGACTCCCCTTTCCAGCCACGAGGTGGCCCAGGGCTACAAGGACGTCAAAGAGCGCTCCGCCATCGCGCGGTTTAAGGTGAAGGATGAGGACGCCTACATCCTGGCCTGGACCACTACCCCCTGGACGCTCCCCTCCAATGTGGCCCTGTGCGTCAACCCGGTGGAGACCTACGCCAAAGTAAAGGCCCAGGGTACCGTCTACTATATGGCGGAATACCTGGTGGCCTCTGTCTTGGGCGAGGACGCCGAAGTGTTGGAGACCTTTACCGGCAAGGAGCTGGAATTTAAAGAATACGAGCCCCTGTATCATTTCGTCACTCCCCGGGAAAAATGTTGGTATGTGGTGTGCGACGAATATGTCACCCTCACCGATGGTACCGGCGTGGTGCACATTGCCCCCGCCTTCGGTGAAGACGACGCCAAAGTGGGCCGCGCCTACGGCCTACCTCTGGTACAGCTGGTGGACGGCAAGGGCCAGATGACCCCCGAGACCAAGTGGGCGGGCATGTTCTGCAAAGACGCCGACAAAGAGATCCTCAAAGATCTGGACGAGCGGGGGCTTTTGTTCTCCGCCCCTAAATTTGAACACAGCTATCCTTTCTGCTGGCGCTGCGATACTCCCCTCATCTATTACGCCCGGGAATCCTGGTTTATCAAGATGACCGCCGTCAAGGACGACCTGATCCGCAACAACAATACGGTCAACTGGATGCCCGAGAGCGTGGGCAAGGGCCGCTTTGGAGATTGGCTGGAGAACATCCAGGATTGGGGCATCAGCCGCAACCGCTATTGGGGCACCCCCCTCAACATCTGGGAATGCGAATGCGGGCACCGCCATGCCGTGGGCAGCATTGAGGAACTGAAAAAGATGTCCCCCAACTGCCCGGAGGATATCGAGCTGCACCGTCCCTACATCGACGCCGTCACCATCACCTGCCCCGAATGCGGCCGGCAGATGAAGCGCGTCCCCGAGGTCATCGACTGCTGGTTCGATTCCGGCTCCATGCCCTTTGCCCAGCATCATTACCCCTTCGAGAACCAGGAGCTGTTCCATCAGCAGTTCCCTGCGGACTTTATCTCCGAGGGCGTGGATCAGACCCGCGGCTGGTTCTATTCCCTTATGGCCATCTCCACCCTGCTGTTCAACAAGGCCCCCTACAAAAATGTCATCGTCATGGGCCATGTGCAGGACGAAAACGGGCAGAAGATGAGCAAATCCAAAGGCAACGCCGTGGATCCCTTTGAGGCGCTGGATACCTACGGCGCCGACGCCATCCGCTGGTATTTTTACTCCAACTCCGCCCCCTGGCTGCCCAACCGGTTTTCCGGCAAGGCCGTTACCGAGGGCCAGCGCAAGTTTCTTTCCACCCTTTGGAACACCTATTCCTTCTTTGTCCTTTATGCTAACATCGACGGCTTTGACGCCACCCGGTACAGCCTTTCCGACGCCCGGCTTACGGTGATGGACCGGTGGGTACTTTCCCGCCTGAACAGCCTGGTCAAGACGGTGGACGGCAATATGGACGGCTATAAGATTCCCGAGAGCTGCCGCGCCCTGCAGGAATTTGTGGACGATTTGAGCAACTGGTATGTCCGCCGCAGCCGGGAGCGTTTCTGGGCCTGGAGCCTGGAGGAGGACAAGGTAGCGGCTTACCTTACCCTCTACACCGCTTTGGTGACGGTGGCAAAGCTCTCCGCCCCTTTTATCCCCTTTATGGCGGAGCAGATCTACCGCAACCTGGTGTGCAGCCTGGATCAAAACGCCCCGGAAAGCGTGCATTTGTGCGGGTATCCCGCGGCGGATGAAAGCATGATCGACGGGAAACTGGAAAGCGATATGGAAGAAGTGCTGGAGGTCGTGACCCTGGGCCGCGCCGCCCGCAATGCCGCCGCCCTCAAGAACCGCCAGCCCCTGGCCAACCTTTATGTCAAAGCCGGGCACGAGCTGGACGAGGTGTACCGCTCCATTATCCTGGACGAGCTCAACATCAAGAAGATCCATTTTATCGAGGATGTGGATGGCTTTACCGACTACAGCTTTAAACCCCAGCTCAAGATTTTGGGCGCAAAATATGGAAAAAAGATCGGCGAGATCCGCACCGCCCTGGCCTCTCTGGATGGCCCCGCCGCCAAAAAGCAGCTGGATACCGAGGGCTCTGTGGCCCTTTCCCTTTCCGATGGGGAGATCCGCCTGACCGAGGAGGAGCTGCTCATCAGCACCGCCCAGCTGCCCGGCTATGAGACCCTTACCGAGCGGGACGTTACCGTGGTGTTAGATAAAAACCTTACGGAGGAACTCATTGAAGAGGGATTTGTCCGCGAGATCATCAGCAAGGTGCAGTCCATGCGCAAGGAGGCGGATTTCCAGGTGACCGATCACATCCGCTTGACCCTGCAGGGCAGTGAAAAGCTTGCCGCTGTGCTGGAGAAAAACCGGGACGCCGTGGGACACGACGTGCTGGCTGACGAGATCCAACTGGGCGAGCCCGAAGGCTTTACCATGGAATGGGACGTCAACGGTGAAAAAGCGGTGTTCGGCGTCAAGGTGATAAAATAAGCGGAGTGGCTGCGGCGGGTAAAACCGCGTGGCGCCCCATGAATTAGCAGCAAAGGCCGCCCCTTTTTAAGGGGCGGCTTTTGCTGTTCGTTTTGGTCAGGGGAACCGGGACGATTGGATGCCGCCTACTGCGGGAGTGCTGTCCGGTTTTCGATCCTTAGGTCGTGGGCCTGCCCGGCCCACACCCGGCCATATTTCTTTTGGCAGAAAAGAAATATGGAAAAGAAACTGCTATGCGAAAGCTTCGCTTTCGATGCAAAGGGACTGTTGTCGGCGCTTTGCTGCTGCCGAAAGCCGGTGTGCCCCACTTTTCCAACCGGGGTGCGCCTCTCGCAGCAACAACGTGGGTGCGGTTTGGCCGAAAAACCCCATGACCTGGACACATTTTGCGTGGGCAGCGGCGACGGATCGGGAGGGTGCTGGTCGCAAAACGCGCGGAAAAAAATTCGGCTGTTTCGAAATTATGATAACTGCGACATTTTTTTGAAACTTTTTGTCATTTATGTCTTTACAAACCATTTGGGATGTGGTACGATTTACCTGGTGAAAACCGGTGGAGAGAGACGCCGGGCTTTTTCGGAAAGAAGGACGTCCTTCTTTTGTGCTGGCCACAAGGCCAGCACAAATCCCTTTTTTGGAAGGGTTCCCAGTCCGCTGGGAAAAAGGGCCCCGCCCGAAGGAAAATTCGCCAAACAAAATTTTAGGAGGAAAACACCCATGAAAAAAGTTCTTGCACTGGTTCTTGCTGTTGTTCTGTGCATGGGCATGAGCGCTGTTGCGTTCGCTGCCACTGACGCCGGCGTGCCCAGCACCGCTGGTACTGCCAAAATCGTATTCAATGTTG
>JAQVCU010000066.1 GCA_028689635.1 Oscillospiraceae bacterium | reverse complement strand
GATCGGCGTCGCCGACCTGCAGCCTGTACGGGCGTATATCCTGCGGGAATACGGCGAGTTTTTTGCCCGGTGGCCCCGGGCTGTGGCTGTCGCCCTCTATTTCCCCCGGGAGATCGCCGGCCAGCTTCTCCATGGCCCCACCTTAGAGTATAACTACTATTATCATGTGCTGAACCGCCAGCTGGACGCCATCGCCGTCGCTTTGACCAACTGTCTTGCCGTAGCCGGATATTCGGCCTACCCGATCCCCAGTTCCGCCTACCGGATCCCGCCGGACGGGCACACGGAGCACCCTTCCGGCGAAGGCCTTGGGACAGAGCTTAAGGGCGCTTTTAGCCACAAACTGGCCGCCGCCCAGGCGGGACTTGGCTGGATCGGAAAAAGCTGCCAGCTGATCACCCCTCAGGCCGGCCCCTGGCTGCGCCTGGCCACCGTTCTCACCGACGCGCCCCTGGCCCCGGACCATCCCATTGCCAACCGCTGCGGCAATTGCACCAAATGCCGGGATGCCTGCCCTGCCCATGCGATCTCCGGCGTTCCTTTTCAGCCGGAGGACATGCTGGAAAAACGGATCGACATCGACAGCTGCATCGCCCATCTGCGGGAGACCGGTGCCAGCTTTGGCAAGGAAGTCTGCAACCAGTGCGGCATCGCCTGCCCATGGGGACGGCTGGAGCGCACCGTCTCGGCGAAATAACGGCGTCTTTTCTTCTCTGATCATCAAAACCCCGGCCGAAAACCTTTCGATTTTCGGCCGGGGTTTTTGCTGCGGAAAAAGCGCGGCGGCCCGCTGTTTAGCCCTCTTTTTCGCTGAGGACGCGGCCCATGATGCTATCCCGGGCGTGGGCGATGTGCTGCACTGTAAGCTTTTCGGCAAGGGCCCCGTCGTGGGCGGCAATGGCCTCAAAGATCCCCCTGTGCTCGGCGAGGGATTCCTCCGCCCTGGTTTGGTCGCTTACCGAAACACGGCGGAATTTCATCACCCTCTTGTGCAGGGGCAGCAGCGTATCAGAGAGGGAGACGGAACCGCATTTTTCATAGATCATCCGATGAAAACGGCTGTCCATATCCTTGATCTGATCCGCGTCCCCTTTGGCGGTATAAAATTCCTGCAGATCGATGACCCGGCGAAACTCCGCCATGTCCTCTTCGTTGACCCTCTCCGCCATCCAGCGGGAGGCAAGCCCTTCGATGCGGGAACGGATCTCGTAAATATCGTCGATATCCTGGGGCAGGATCCCCAGGACGGTGGCCCCCCGGGCCGTGATGTCGATGATGTGCTCCTGCTCCAGCCGCCGAAGGGCCTCGCGGATAGGGGTGCGGCTGACGCCAAACTCCTCGCTGAGCTTGATCTCGGTCAGCAGCTCGCCGCGCTGGTACTCTCCGATGAGGATCTTCCGCTCCAACCGCTCAAACACCTGGTCGGCAATCGAGACCGTTTTGTGATCTAAATTCATCATCTGGGCTTATCTCCCTTCCCCGGCAAACGCCCCGCCGGACAGTTCTTCGATTTTATGCTCCAGTTCGCTTTCCGAAAGCGAGGCCACGCGGCCGCCCTCATACTCGGAATCCACCCATTCCTTCAGACGGATCACCAGGTCGCTGCGTTTGCCCACCTCCTGCTCGCCGGAAAGCCCATAATGGCTGTTGACCCAGTAGGCGATGCCCGCCAGCCCGGAGGTTTTGCCCACCATAACCGAAGCGGGGCGGTTGAGGATCTTTTTGGTGTTAAAGATGTTGTAGATCTCCTCGTCCTTCAAAAGCCCGTCGGCGTGGATCCCCGCCCGGGTGAGGTTAAAGCTATGCCCCACATAAGGCGTCATGGGCGGGATCTTGTATCCAATGTTTTTGGTAAAATATTCCGCGATCTCCGTGATCGCCGTGGGATCCATGCCGTCCAGAGACCCCCTCAAAGAAGCGTATTCCATCACCATGGCTTCCAGGGGGACATTTCCCGTTCTCTCCCCGATGCCCAGCATCGAGCAGTTGACGCCGCAGGCGCCGTAGAGCCAGGCCGTGGAGGCGTTGGAGACCGCCTTGTAAAAATCGTTGTGGCCGTGCCATTCCAGCATTTCGCTGGGCACCTCCGCATAGTGCTGCAGGCCATAGATGATGCCCGGCACGCTGCGCGGCATGGCGACCTCGCTGTAGGGCACGCCGTAACCCATGGTGTCGCAGGCGCGGATGCGCACGGGGATCCCCGCTTGGCGGGAGAGCTTGGTCAGCTCGTTGACAAAGGGCACCACAAAGCCGTAAAAATCGGCCCGGGTGATATCCTCCAAATGGCAGCGGGGCATGATACCGGCTTCAAAGGCTTGGGAGACCGTCGAGAGGTAATACTCCATGGCCTGGCGGCGCGTCATCTTCATTTTCTTAAAAATATGGTAGTCCGAGCAGCTCACCAGGATGCCCGTCTCCCGGATCCCCAGATCCTTTACCATCTGGAAATCGTCCTTTGTGGCGCGGATCCAGGTGGTGATCTCGGGGAACCGAAGCCCCAGGGCCTGGCATTTTTCCAGCGCTTCCCGGTCCTTCTTGCTGTAGACGAACATTTCTGTCTGCCGCACAATGCCGTAAGGTCCGCCCAGCTTGCTCAGCAATTGAAAAAGATCCACCATCTGCTTCACCGTATAGGGTTCCACAGACTGTTGTCCGTCGCGGAAAGAGGTGTCGGTGATCCACACCTCCTGCGGCATATTCATGGGCACCCGGCGGTGGTTAAAGGGTATTTTGGGAACTGTTTCATAATCATAAATGTCCCGGTACAGGTTTGGCTCCGCCACGTCCTGCAAAGAATACCGGTAACTGCTCTGTTCCAACAGGTTGGTCTTTTCCGAGATCTCCAGCATTTTCAGTCGCTCCCTTCCATGTATCGCGCAATGTCGCCGCTTCGGCCGTCCGATGTCTCTGGTTTAATGTATACAATTATATCGAGGTTTTGCATTGTTGTAAAGCCTTCTCCTGCAAAAGAAAGAAAATAAAGTGAGGACGGCACAAAGCAAAGCCGCCTCTGGCGCAGGATAAAGCCCGCTTCGCCGCGAAAGGGATGAAAAATCCATGATCCTTTTCTGTTTTTCGGGTTCAGGATCGCTCCGGTGCACTCCGGCAGCTCCCGTCTATTTGGGGGTGACATCTAAAAATTACAGCGGCGGCAAGATGTGTTTTCTTGCCGCCGCTGTAGCAGATGACCATCGTTCCAGTTTCCCTTTGTTTTTTTGAATGCCTTTTTGCTTGCCATCGCCATAAAAACAGCCGCAAAGGACATTCTCCCGCATGGTGCGCTCAATATCGGGGCCCGTCTGCGGCAAATCGCAGAGACGCGAACCGAGGATCAAAAGCATACGGTCAAGATCCACCCGGTGATCTCTGCGGCCAAAAGCATATCCATTCGCTTCCTATGGCTCTTGAGGGCCGCCGGCGCCTTTTCCGTATTCATCCGGAAGGTTTGTAAAAAGCGTTTTCACCCTGTCGGAAGCATTCGGGGCTTTGATAAAGGCGGCGCAGCTGCCGTCAGCCTTTACGGTCTGGCGCAGTTCACAGTTGACGCTGTCGGAAATAATCGCCCGGCTGCAAAAACAGCATTGATTTGCCCATATGGTTTTATTTTCTATCGTAATGCCCAATTTGTACATGCCATACTTCCTTTCGTGATCTGCCAAGAGTCTCTATTGTTCCACCCGTTGGAAAAAGACGGTTTCAATCGAAACATGAAGCCGTCGGGGGGCTTGTTGGCCAAGGGCGGCCGCCCCTGAAAGGCCCGTCCCGCTCACCGGTCATTGTTCTTTTTTCCGCCGCATGCCGCTTCCTCTCTTTCCTGCGGTAGCCGAAGTTGGTTTTTGGGGGAGGAAGCGGCCGCCTGCCGCAGGCTGGCAAGGCTTCGCCAAAGCGCCGCGATATGCCAAAGCAGCGGCGCCAACAGGATCCACGGGGATAACCCCGCCAGCCGGTCAAAGATGTCGTATAAGTATCCGTTCGCGCAAAGCGCCACATACAAAAAGATCATAACCATGGCGGCATTTTTCCAGCGGGAAACGCACTTTTCCCGTTTCGGTACCGGCATAAGGAGAGAGCGGATCAAGCATAAAATATCCGGCCAAGCAACGCTTACCAAAAGGTTTATGAGCGCCATAAGGCAGAAATAGATCAGCCGCAACAGCCAAAAAAGACCAGCTCCATAACGTTCTCCCATTTGCTCCTGTTTCGCGCGCCTCTCGCCAGCTCAAATATTGCCCCTGAGATAGGCTGGTGACGGGGCGTGGAAAACGCCGGCGCAAAGGCCCCCGATCCGTTTTGCGGGATGTTGATATGCCGTTCTCATCCTCTTTCAGAAATGGTGCGCATGGTACGCAGCTGTTCCATGATCCGCACGGCGCGTTCCGCATAGTTGGTCGTATAGACCCCGCTATCCCAATATTTTTCCTTTGCCCCGGCCTCCCCATGGCCGTAAGCCATAATCGCCATGCGCACATCGCCGTACTTGTGATAGAACTCGCTCATAAGGCGCACGCCGCAAAGGATGTTCTGTTCCGGGTCATAAAAATCGTCGACGCCGTACTGCTTCGACATCCACCCGTGGTTTACCTCGTTGATCTGCATGATGCCGTGGTCTTTGGTGCTGCTGACCGCATCCGGCGTATACCGGCTTTCCATATACATGGTGGTAAGCGCCCACTCCACAGGAAAATCACAGGCCTTGCAAAGCTTACGGGTATAGTCCTGTAGATCGTGGCTCAGCGGGATCTCGTAATACCAGGTCTCTTCCGGCTGAGGCAAAGCGTGTGCCTCCTGGACGCTGGATGGCAGCTGCCCGTCCGGCTGAGCGCTGGGGACGGCTGTCGATCCATCTGGCGTCGGCTCTTCCTCCTGCTGGATCTCCTCCGATAGGGATCGCGGCAACGTTTCTTCCTCCGGCAACGCCCCCTGCGGATCCAGCTCTGTAAGCGCCGTTTTTGCCGCCACGACCGCCCGATCTTCTTTTGACTTTGCGGATTTTTCTGTTTTTGCTGTGCCATCCGTCTGATCCGGCAGGTAAACGCGGCCTTCAAGGCCGGGGTCGAAAACCTGTTTTCTCTCTGGCGGAAGCGTCCACTGGAGGATAAGGCTTTCGCGATCCGCCCGCCCATCCTGCTCTGCTGCCTGCGCCACAGGCGTTTTTGCTTCCGCCTTTGGCAGCGCCAAAGATACGGCTCCCCATAAAAGCGCCAGGCTTCCCAGCACCGCCGCAAGGAAAAGGGAAACCGCAGACAGCTCTCTATGCCTCTGGGCCGCCAATACCGCCCGCGTCCGGGCGCACAGTTCCCATCCGTCTGTGGAGACCACCGGCTCCGCGTTTAGAAATCCCAGCAGTTCTTTGCGCGTGCGCACCGGTAAAGCGGCCGTGCCTGCCAGATGGTAAACCAGCATTCCGCGGGTTTCGGCCGGGGAAAACAGTTCCTGCGCCTGGACATGGAATTGTATCGCCATTCCGGCGCGGATCTCCTGCAGCAGCCCGCTCGGCAGGGCCCGCTTCAGCAATAGGACCTGCAAAGCAAGTTCCGACAATCGCCGGTTTGCCGCCTGTACCCGGCCGTAATACTTCCGCTGTGCCAGCCTGCGCAGCGAAAAGCCGCAAGACAGCAGGATAAAGGCGGCTGCGCCAAGAAGGACCACCGCCGCAAGGCAAAAAAGAAAGGGCGCGCCCACAGTCATTCACCCCGCTTGGAATCTTGAATGATGATCCGGTCAAAGGGGCTTTCTCGCTCGGCCGGCAAGGGAAATTGCGGCTGGCAAACCGGCTTTTCCTGCCGGCAAGACAGCAACCGGTGCGCGATGAGCTCCAGCGCGGTGGTCCAGACCGCGATGATCCCTCCCAGCAACAACAGCATGTCTTTGTCAAGCAGATAGGTAAACCCGACCGGCTGTGCAGCGGCGATCAGCAGCGTCCAAAGCATTGCGCACAGCGCCGCCGCAAGGCTGATGAGCAGCGCGATGGGCCCGGCAAATTTGCAGAGGATCGCCTCCCCCCGGCGCTCCTGCTTTTCATAGGCAGGCCAGCTGGGCGTTGTGCAGTCGTAGACCCGGCTTACGGCGGCGATCCGTTCTTCGTCGCCCAAAAGGTGCGATTGTAAAAAGTCCTTGATCAGGATCGCCTTGACATCCTCCGGCGGGTGGATGTCCGCGCCATCGATCTTGTGCTGCAACACCGCCGCCCGCAGGATTTTCCCGATGACTTCGCCGTCCAGCGTCTCGGCCAGCGTCGCATAGCTGGCGCAGGCGCCTACCGCGTCCTCATTGGCCTTTTCCGCGGCGATGATGCCGCCGATCCGCAGCGTCCGCCGGGTGGCCCAGCGGTTGACCGGCCAAACAATGGCGAATACCAGGGCCCCGCATAAAAAGCAAAATATCACCGGATTTCCGATGATTTGAACGATCATACCCATTCTCCTCAACTCTTTTCACGCCCGGTTCCCGCGCAAAAGGCAGAACGGGGCTTGCTATTTTTGCGCTTTCGTGCGAAAGCGGCTTTGATCGTGATCAGACGGGTTTCCGTTCGACGCCGCTTTCGCCAGCGTTTTTCTTCACGCTGGCAATTCCATTGACGCAGGATACTTTTGACCGGTATCCTTCCGAAACGGCAATGATCTCCCCGTTGCGGGCTTTGAGACGGAAACGGAATTCTTTGGCTTTATCCTGATAGATCTCGAATTTTGGATGCTTTTTTGTTTCGAAATCTTTCACCGTCTGGTCTTCGATCGCGGCGTCGGGAGCGCAGCGCCTAACGCTTTCCACGCCTTTGAGGCAGGCCTGCATGCTGGAATAGACCTCCGAAACGGCAACGATCTCCCCGTTGCCCGCTGTCAGGTCAAACTTCGTCCCACCGTTTTTGGTTTCATGTATCACATATTTTCCCATGATAGATCCTCCCTTTTAATATGTTTTCCGCCCCCAGGGCTGTGCCGGCAACGGGCTCTTTTCTAATTGACCGGCGCAGGAGAGCTCCGCAGAGCTCAGCATTCCCAGGGCGTCCGCCACCAGATATTGAAGTTCTAATGCGCTGCGAAACTTCTTTTGAGCCCCCGGCGCGCCCGCCCCCCGTGCCTCCAGCCGGGTCAAGACGCCCTGCATGCTGGCGTACTGCCGGAAACAGACCGTGATCTTAAAGTTTTGCTCTCCGCTTTTGAAATGGTTTCGGCGGATCGAAGGGGCGGGATCCCTTGCCGCCTCTGCTTTGAGACGTTCTTCGAAAGGAAGCGGCTTTTTTGCAGCAGCTTTGGCAAAGCTGCGCCGCTCAAACACCGCCGCTGGTTCCCCTACAAGGTCGCACACGGCGTCGAGCTGGAAAACGAGCTCGGCCAGGCTGCAAAAAGGGCGATCATCCTCCAGATAAGGGCAGAATATCCGTCCCACTATATGCCGGTTTTCGATTTGATCCACGCAGGCGATCGCTTCCAGCCTGGTTGAGATCCGGGGGATTTCCAACATCATGTTTTTCGCCGTCATACGCGATCTCTCCATTCGTTTATTTACAAGAAAATGCCAAAGCCTATTCGGATTCCTCGTCCGGGTTTAACACGCCAAGCAAAAAATACCGGGCCTCGTCGTAGTCGTAGTCGCAGGTCATGAGGGCCACATATCGGGCGTCCTCCCGCCTTTGGACGGCGCTTTGGAAGGAGGTGTGCTGCGCCGCGTACTGCAGCAGGCTATCTAAATTTTCCTCCTCCAAAAAGCCGTTTTGTTCCCACTCTTTGGCGCTGATCTTCGCGCCGTAAAGAAGCTGGATGGTGTAATTTGTTTCCTGCGTATAGAGGTAGATATCCGGATGCTCCTCGTAGTAACTTTGCTGCCCATAAAGCGGCAAAGTGCCAAACATCGCCTCGTTTTTGATGTTGTGCCCGTAGATGACGGTGAGTTTTCCGCCAAAATCGGCCGCGCAGTTATAATCGATAAACAGCGAACCATACAGGCTGTAGCTGCCGTCCGGCAGGCCCCTCAGGTACTTGTCGTTGTTTTCCGCCATCATGACCGGGTAATTGATCGGCGTCCCGGGGCAATAAAGCCACGCGGCCGTATCCGGATTGAGCTCCCGCAGCGCCGCGAGATCCACCTTTAGGCCAGCACCGTCTCTCTTCTGTCTCAAAAAAATCGGGCGTGGCTCTGCTGGCATATTTTTGAATTGCCTGATAGCTTTTTTCGCCCTCCAGATAGGGCTGCCGGATAACATAGATCTTGTACCCCACAGCGGCCAGCGCCGACAGGGACAATAGAAGGATCACCCAGATCAGCAGGGTGGTTTTTTTCCTATGCGGCATATCAAAACCTCGTTTTAGAATTGAAAAAGCGGTAGATGTCCGTTTTGGCATCCACCGCAATTTCAAATCCACATGCGTTCCATCCTGGAACCATATGATGTTTATCGGGGGCGCCGTTACCCGCTACTTGGAATCATCCAAAGCACTCTTTTTCTTTTTGCGCAACAGCAGGACGACGCACGCGCTGGCAACAACGGCCAAGATGCCGCCAAGGATCAGATAAGCTGTCGGATCTTCCGACCAATCGCCGGTGAAGGGCAGCTTGCCGTACCGGTTGGTGCAGTTCACGTAGGTAGCTCCGCTGTCGATTTCGCCGGTCCGGTTCTCCCACGACGTGTGGTAACCGACTGAAGTATAGTCCTCTTCCTCAACCTCGTAATCGGTATCGTAGTCGATTTTCCGGATCGAGGCGGTTTCGCCATCCTTGAGCCAGATAACGCCTTTTTCCGCGGTGAAGCGAACGCCGTCGATATAGTAGTCGCCCGTGTAACGGTCGCCGTCCAAATAAAGGCGGAACTCAAATTGCTTGCTCTTGCTTCCTCCTCCGGTCACCGTCTTGGTCAAATACAGATTTCCGTCGTCCCGGCCTCCGCCGCTGGTGCGCTCAGTCGCCATGAACCGCCAGTTGATTTTCGTCAACAGCCCGGCGTACTTGATATCGGTATCTTTGGAGAGGGTAAGCTCTACCTTGATATCCTGCGCACTGTTTCTTCCGAAAGC
>JAQVCU010000014.1 GCA_028689635.1 Oscillospiraceae bacterium | reverse complement strand
CGTTCCACACGGGCGCGGCGGCCCCGATTTCGGCGGCGGGCTGGGAGGAGATACTCTCCGGCCCAGCCGCAGATTGGGAGGAAGAGACGCTTTCCGGCCCACCGGCGGGCTGAGAAGGGGCGTCGGGGGCTTTTCCGCAGGCGGAGAGCAGCAGCAGGGCCGCCGCGGCCGCGGTCAGAAGGCGAGAAAATATTTTCATGGCGGTAAGATCCTTTCTGTTTTGCCGCCCCGGCGCGTTCCGCGCCTGACGGCAGTGTTTTTATTGTAGCACCGGCAGGGGAAAAAGACAAGAAAAGCAGGATCCTGCCCCGGGATTTCCCCCCCTTTGGATTTTCTGCCGCCGGATTGCATCTGAAAGAACTTTGATGTAATATATACAATAGAATGACGATATATGGAACGGAATTTTGTTGAAATACGCTGTTCCACAGACAAAAGAGCCGTGGAACGCCAAATCAAGCGCGCGGTTTTCCTTTTTGCGGGCAAAACCGGGAAAAGAGGGAGAAAATGTCCAAACGAGCCGATAAGCTATACAGGGCGTTGGCGGCATTGCTATGCGCCGCTTTTTTGTCCGGCGGCTGCGCGTCCGCGGCGGTGGCCGAGCCGGAGCGCACCGTCCGTGTGGGCTGCGTAGATATTGAGAATTTTTTTATCCAGGACGGCGATACGGTCAGCGGTTACGGCGCCGATTATCTCCGCCGGATCAGCCGGTATACGGGCTGGAAGTATGAATATGTCCATGGTACCTGGAACGAGTGCATGGACTGGCTGGAGCGAGGCGAGATCGACCTGCTGTTCCCTGCCGAATATAGCGAGGAGCGGGCGGAAAAATATGGCTTTAGCACCATCTCCTGCTGCGTGGACTATGTGGCGCTGTTGGCGAACAAAGACAACGACGCGCTTTATTATGAGGATTTTGCCTATTATGACGGTATTACGGTAGGGGTGATCCAGGGGAATTTCCTCAACGAAGCCTTCGCCCGCTACGCCGAGAAAAAGGGCTTTGGCTACCGGCAGAAGGATTATCCCAACTATGATCGGCTGCAGGCGGCTTTGAGCAGCGGCGAGGTGGACGCCATCGTCATGGGCGGCCTCAGCGTTGGTGAGGGCCAGAAGATGCTGGCGAAGTGCGACTTTATGCCGGCGTATTTTATTACTAACAAAGAGAACAGCTCACTTCTGGAGGAGCTGAACGAGGCGCTTTACCATATTAACCTGGAGGATCCCTATTTCACAGCGTCCCTGACGGAAAAATACTACGGGGCGGCCAGCGATTTTATCAAGATGTTTACCCGTTCGGAGGCGGAATACATCGCCTCCGCCGGGCCGCTGCGGGTGGTGTGCGACAGCAGCAACTATCCCTTTGAGTGGTATGATGAGAAGACGGGGGCCTATCAGGGCGTTGATGTGGACATCCTGGATCTGATCGCCCAGCGCAGCGGGCTTTCGCTGCAGATCGTGCAGACGCCGTCCCTGGCGGATTCCTGGGAACTGATGCGGCAGGGCGGCGCGGATCTCATCGCCGGGGTCTATGTGGACGATGTCCTGGCGGACCGGTACCACCTGGTGGGCAGCTATACCTACACGGAGGAGCAGAGCCTTGCAGTGTGCCGCAAGGGCGCGGCCATCAATACCGCGGAGGCGCTGCAGGTGGCGGTGAGCCGTTCGCTGGTGGGGATGACCCAGCACATCAGGACCCAGCATCCCCGGTGGGAGGTCGTCAACCTGGATTCGACGGAAGAATGCCTGGAGGCGGTGAAACGGGGGGAAGCGGAGCTGGCCTTTCTTTCCGCGCTGCAGGTGCAGACCACGGGAATTTTGCAGGAGAGCCCGGATCTGATGCTGCTGCCGGGGATCTCGGTGCAGCTGCCAGTGGGATTGGGCGTTTCGGCAGACGCCGATCCCCGGCTGATCTCCGTCCTCAACAAAACAATCTCTTCGATCTCCGGGGAGGAGATCCAGCAGATCAACACCGACAACACCATCTTGACCGGACGCACCTTTTCCCTTTCCAACATCATCCGCTATCCGCCCCTGGCCTTTACCGCCTGCGTGGCGGCCCTGTGCATCCTGCTGATGGGGACGGGCTTTTTCCTGTACCGCTCCCGCATGCAGGCGCGGCAGGCGGCGCAGCTGCGGATCAAAAACGAAGAGCTGGTGCAAGCAAACGCCTCAAAAAGCGACTTTTTTGCCCATATGAGCCACGATATGCGCACGCCGATGAATGCCGTTATCAGCTTTTCCGGGTTTGGCATGGAAAGCGCCACGCTGGAGGAGGCCGTGGAGTATCACGGCAAGATCAACGAGGCGGGCAAATATCTGTTGGGGCTGATCAACGATACTCTGGATATGCGCAAGATCGAGACCGGGCGCTTTGTGCTGAACCCGGAGCCTTACGCCAGCGACGATTTTATCCGCACCATGGAAAACATCCTCCGGCCCCGGGCGGAGCAGAAGGGCGTTTCCCTCAAGATGGAGCGGGTGAACACCCAGCGCAAGCTCCTCAGCCTGGATAAGCTGCGCCTGCAGCAGATCGTCGTCAACCTGGTGAACAACGCCATTAAATTCACGCCGGAGGGCGGCCATGTGGAGCTGCTGATCGAGACGGAAAAGCTGGAAGGGGAAAGGCTGAAGCTTCGCTTTACCGTGCGGGACGATGGGATCGGAATGACCGAGGAATTTCAAAAAACACGGCTTTACGGCGCGTTTGAGCAAGAAAACCGCGGAGGAGCCGCCGGGGAGGGCAACGGCCTGGGCCTTTCCATCGTTAAGGCGCTCGTAGCCGCCATGGGGGGCACCATCACCTGCCAAAGCGCGCCGGAGCAGGGCACGGCCTTTACAGTGGAACTGTGCGCCCCGATCGTGGGCGACGCGGCGCCTGCCGGCGAGACTGCGAAAATGAAGGCTGTGGGCCGGGGCGTCCTTGAGGGCAAGCGGGTCCTTTTGTGCGAGGATCATCCCATGAACATCGAGATCGCGTGCAGGCTGCTGGAAAAACGGGGCGTGAGCGTGGAGGCCGCACGGGATGGAAAAAGCGGCGTGGAAAAATTTGCATCCTGCGCCCCCGGGTATTTTGACGCGGTGCTGATGGATATCCGCATGCCGGAGATGGACGGGCTGGAGGCCACGCGGAGGATCCGCGCCCTGCCCCGGCCGGACGCCGCGCAGATCCCTATCATCGCCATGACGGCCAACGCCTATGCAGAGGATGTGCGCCAATGCCGCGAGGCGGGCATGAACGTCCACCTGGCAAAGCCCATCGAGCCGGAACGCCTGTACCGGACGCTGGAGGAGCTTGTTGGCGCTGTTCAGGAAAGGTAAACCTGTTTTTTGCAGCGCCGCCCGGCAAGCCTACTGCTTGTCGGGCGGCTGTTTTATTAAAAAAAAAGCCCCTCCCGGCGTCAAAAGGGGAGGGGGAGGCCTTTTGCAGGGCAGTTCGGGACAGAAAAGGAGGAGCCGCGATGGCAAAGCAATCCAACCAAAAGCTGAAGATCCTTTACCTTATGCGCTATCTTTCCCAGCATACCGACGAAGCGCATCCGGCCAGCCGCAAGCAGATAGAAGAACATCTTGCCAAAAACGGCATTCCCTCCGAGCGGAAAAGCTTTTACAGCGACATAGAGGCCCTGCGCCTTTTTGGGCTGGACATTGTGTACGACGGCAAGGGGTATTATATGGCCACCCGGGAGTTTGAACTGCCGGAGCTCAAGCTTTTGGTGGACAGCGTGCAGGCCTTCAAATTCATCACGGAAAAAAAGACCAATTCCCTCATCCAAAAGCTGGAGAAGCAGGCCAGCGAGCATGAGGCCCGCTTTCTACAGCGGCAGGTGTATGTGCGCGGCAGGGTGAAAAACATGAACGAAAGCGTCTATCTCAACGTGGACGCGATCTCCTCCGCCATCGCCCAGGACAGCGCCATCCGTTTTCGGTATTATCAATACGGGCCGGATAAGCGTCCGTGTTTTCGCCGCGACGGCGCGTTTTACCAGGTCAGCCCCTTTACGCTGCTGTGGGATAACGAAAACTACTATATGGTGGCCTGGGACGCCGGGGCCGGAAAGCTGAAGCACTACCGGGTGGATAAAATGGAAAAGATCGCGGCCACCGGGGAAAAGCGGCAGGGGAAGGAAGCTTACGAGAAAGTGGATCAGGGAAGCTACCTGAAAAAGACGTTCGGGATGTTCACCGGCGAGGAGAAAGTGGTCAGGATCCGTTTTGAAAACCAGCTGATGGGCGCCGTGATCGACAGGTTCGGCTGGGAGGTGCCCACCCTCCCCGACGGGCCGGATCATTTTACGGCGCGGGTCGCCGTTGTGGAGAGCCCTCAGTTTTACGCTTGGGTCTTTAGTTTTGGAACCGCCGCGGAGATCCTTTCGCCGGAGCCGATGCGGCAGAGGATGAAAGAACGCGCGGCGGAGATCCTGGGGCGGTATCCATAACGGCCCGGGGGCTACAGGTCGCATACAGCGCCCATGGATTCGGCCATGAGCACCGCCTGCTGCAGGTCGATCTTTGTCTCCTTCATAGTGAAGGCACGAAAATCCACGCCGTCCAGGCGCGCGCCGCGCAGATCGGCGCCGGAGAGATCGGCGCCGTTTAAAATCGCCCGGGTCAGGTCGCAGCCGGAAAGGTTGGCCTTTTTTAGCTGGCAGTTTTGCAGATCCGTCCCGGCGAAACTGATGCCGGAAAAATCCTGCCGGGAAAGATCGCACCCTCCCAGCATGGCGTAGGAATAGCTTCCCCCCTCCAGGGATACGCCGGAGAGCACAGCGCCCGCAAAGAGGCTGCCGGTGCCCTTGCACTGGAAAAACCGCGCGCCAAACAGGCTTGCGCCGGAAAAGCGGCAGTTGAGGAAGGCGCTGTACCGGTGGACAGATTCGTTGAGCCGCGCGAAGGTGAAGTCGCAGTGGTCAAAGACGCACCGCTCGGTGGCAAAGCCCGTCATGGGAAGGCCCCGAAAGCGGCAGCGGGTAAAGGTGACCTCCCGGGCGGTGAGATCGGAAAGATCCTCGTCCCGGAAAACAGCGTTTTCATAGACAGCATGAGGGGAGAGATCCATGGCGGGGCCTCCTTTTTAGAGGGCGGACGCCGCCGAGAGGGCGCGGCGTCGCAGAAAATAAAGATAGGGCAGACAGATGGCCAGGGAGAGCAGGGTGGCGGCGGGGGCCGCCAGGCCCATCAGCGTCAGGGAACCGGCCGCCAGACGGCTGAAATAATAGGTGAGCGGGATACGCACGCAAAAGGTGGCCAGAACGCTGTGAAAAAAGGACATGGCCGCTTTCCCGCAGCTGCTGAAATAAGAATTCATGCAGAAGACAAAACTGACCAGGACGCAATCCAGGGAATAGGTGCGCAGATAGTCCGCGGCGGCGGCGATGACGGCGGGGTCGCCGGAGAAGATCCGGGTGAGGGTTTCCGGAAAGATCTGGGAATAGACGGCGACCAAAACGCCGCAAACCAGCGAGAAAAAGACGCCGCACCACAGGGTGCGCAGGGCGCGCTCCGGTTTTCCCGCCCCCAGGTTTTGGGCGGACATGGGGGCCACAGCCGCCGCGAAGGAGGAGGGAGGGAGCATGGCGAAGGTAATGATCTTTTCCACCACGCCTACGGCGGCGGAGGCCACCAGCCCCAGGGTATTGATGAGGGCGGTGATGATAAGAAAGGAGCCGTGGATTAACACATCCTGCAGGGCCAGGGGGAACCCGACCTTAAGGATGGCCCTGGTACAGGGGCCGTCCAGGCGCAGATGCCTCCGCTCCACACGGATGCCGCCCATCCCCTGCCTGACGATGTAGAACAGAGAGGCCAAAAAGCTTACCGCTTGGGCCAGTACCGTGGCCACCGCCGCTCCCGCAGCCCCCATCCCCAGGCCGCCCACCAGCAAAAAATCCGCCGCCACGTTGATCGCACAGGCCAGGGCGATAAAAAATACCGGGGTTTTGGAATCCCCCACGCCGCGGAACACACCGCTGACTGCGTTGTAGCCCACGATAAAAGGGACGCCCAGGGAACAGCACAGCAGATAGGCGCGGGTGTCCGCCACCGCTTCCGCCGGGGTCTCCATCAGCGCCACCGCGCCGCCGGTGCAGAAATACATCGCAGGGGTGAGCAGCAGGGCCAGCAGGAGGAACAGCAGGGAGAGGGTGCCGATGGCGCGGGCCGCGTCTTCCGGGAAGTTTTCCCCCACACGGCGGCCGATGAGCACGGTGCCGCCCATGGAAAGGCCCATGACAACGCAGGTGAAGGTCTGCATGACCTGGCTGCCGATGGCGACGCCCGCCACGGCGGCGGAACCGGAAAACTGTCCCACCACAAAAAGATCCGCAGCCCCATAAAGGGATTGCAGCAGGCTGGAGAGCAGAAACGGCAGGGCGAAACGGAGAAGGGAAGGGGCGATGGGCCCCTCCACCAGGCTGAGGGCGCGGTTTTTCATGGGGTTCTTCCTCCCGGAGAAAATTTTGGCGGGTTGGCAACAAAAAAACCGGACAAGCCAATGGGGCGGCGCCCCATCATCTTATCCGGCACACAAACAGGCTGCGACACCCTCCGATGAACAAGCCTATGATAAAAGCTTTGGAAGGAAAAGTCAAGGGGGCCGCCGTTGACCCCGGGAACGCCCCGTGTTATGATGACGGGGAAAGGGGATGGAAGGATGGAACCGATCCATTATGTGGTGCGGCAGGTAAACGGCGATTACGGCATGCTTAGGGATCAAAACGGCAGCGAGATCATGGTGGCCATGGCCCTTCTGCCGCCGGGATGCGACGAGGGTTCCCGCGTGGTGTGGGAAAATTTTGAATACGCCTTGGAGGACTGAGGGTCATTGAGGCAGGCCCAGCAGGGCGCAGGCGTTTTTCCAGAGGATCTGTTCCTCCTCCAGTGGGGAAAGGCCCAGGGAACGGATCAGCTCCGCCAGGCGGCGGGGGCTGCCCCAGGGGCAGTCGCTGGCGAAAAGGATCTGCCCGGCCCCATGGGCCCGGATGATGCGGGCAAAGCGCTCCGGAGAGATCTTGTCCTCCATGCAGGCGGTGTCAAAATAGACTTTTTTGCCCACCAAAAAGCGCTCCACATCGTCCCAGAGGGCCATGCCTCCCAGGTGCGCCAGCACCAGGGTAAGGCCGGGGAACTCGTCCAGGATGCGGGCGCAGGGCTCCGGCCGACAGTGGATACAATCCGGAGAGAGGGGGTCCCACCCGGCGTGGAGCACCAAAATGAGGCCCAGGCGCTGGCAGGCTTCATAGATCGGGCGCAGCCGCTCCTCCTCCACAAAAAATTCTTGATAGTCCGGGTGAAGCTTGACGCCGGGAACGCCGTGGGCCTGGAGCCATTCCAGCTCCTCCACGGCGTCGGGGGCGTCGGGATGCACCGAGCCGAAGGGGATCACCCGGGAAGAGCGCATGGCGAGACAGCTCTCGTTGATGGTGCGCTGCTGGCTGGGGCGGGTGGCGATGTTGAGAAACACGCCGGCGTCTACGCCGTCCCGCTCCATCAGCCGAAGAGTATCGGGCAGGGTGCCGTCGGTCAGCGGGGTCTGCCCGCAGGTGGCGGCCAGGCGGGGGATGGCTTTTTGCGCCACCTTTTCGGGAAACACATGGATGTGGAAATCAAGGAGCATATCAAAACACCACTTTCTAAAGGACTGGCGGAGGCTTTCCGCCAAACTGGATTTTATTATAGGCCCGGCGGCGGGATTTGTAAAGAAAAGGCCGGGCAAGGAGGGGCAAAGATGAAGATCCTGGTAGACGCGGACGCCTGCCCGGTGGTGGCGGAGACGATCCGGACAGCGCAGCGCTTCGGCCTGCCGGTGCTTTTGGTGTGCGATACCTCTCACGAGCTGCTTCGGGCGGGGGCGGAGACCCTGGTGGTTTCCAAGGGGGCGGATTCCGCCGATTTTGCCCTGGTGAGCCGGATCGAGCGGGGGGATATCGTGGTGACCCAGGATTACGGAGTGGCGGCCATGGCCCTTTCCCGGGGTGGGCGGCCCATCAACCAGGACGGGATGCGCTACACCGACGGGAACATCGCGGGGCTGCTGATGAGCCGGCACGCCGCGGCAAAAATCCGCCGGTCGGGCGGAAGGCTTCGGGGGCCGCGCCGCCGCACCCCCGGGCAGGATGAAGAATTCTGCCGGGAACTGGAAAAGCTTTGCGGGGAGGAAACGGCATGACCTATGAAAATATGGTGCGCGGGGTCTTTATCAGCCGTCCCAACCGGTTTATCGCCCTGTGCGAAACGCCGGAAGGGGTGTGCCGCTGCCACGTGAAAAACACCGGGCGCTGCCGGGAGCTGCTGCTGCCGGGCACGCCGGTCTGGCTGCAGCACCACGAGCAGGCGGCCCGCAAAACGGCTTATTCCCTGATCCAGGTGGAAAAGGCGGGGCGGCTGGTCAACATGGATTCCCAGGCGCCCAACAAGATTTTTCGGGAAGGGCTGGAAAACGGGGCCATCCGCCTGCCGGGCATGGAAGGGCCGCTTTCCCTCATCCGCCCCGAAACGGTTTTCGGGGATTCCCGGTTCGATTTTTATCTGGAATCGGGGGATCAGAAAGCCTTTGTGGAGGTCAAGGGGGTCACCTTGGAGGAAGAGGGGACGGCGCGCTTCCCCGACGCGCCCACGGAGCGCGGCGTCAAACATCTTCGCGGCCTCATGGAGGCCCGCCGGCAGGGGTACTTCGCCTATGCGGTCTTTATCATCCAGATGGAAGGGACGCTCTGGCTGGAGCCCAACGACCGCACCCATCCGCAGTTTGGCGACGCCCTGCGCCAGGCCGCGAAGGCGGGGGTAGTGCCGCTGGCCTGGGGCTGCGAGGTATCCCCCGGCGCAGTATGGGCCCGCGCCCAGGTGCCGGTGTGGCTGTAAAGGCAGAATTTGTATTAGGACGTATTGAATTCACCCGGGGAACATGGTAGAATAAAAAAGCAAGGGCTGTATCAGGCCGGGGCTTTCGCGCCGCCGGCATCCCCAAACGGGGCCAACTCTGGCCGCCGTGCAAAATTATGAAATGGAGTGGAAGATATGCTGAAAGAATTGAGAGCAAAAAACCCCGGCATCAAGTTTTATTCTGTTCTGGATCCTGAATTTGCCAAATTCGGCCGCGTGATCGACGGCTACGATTTTACCCCTTATATGGAGTATCTGGATCAGCACACCGAAGTGCCGGAAGAGGGCAACAAATATGTAGCCTCTGTTCCGGAGATGGAAGCCCTGCCCCTGACCAAACTGGTGGAGCAGAACATTTACGGCGGGATGCCCGCTCAGGTAGGCTACTGCAACGGCAACGGCTCTTTGCTCAACGCCCTGGAATTCCACAAATGCAACGAGATCAATCTCGGCGTTTCCGATATGGTACTGCTGCTGTACAGCCTGGTGGATGTTGTGAACAACAAGCTGGAATCCAAAGACGTGATCGGCTTTTATGTGCCCTCCGGCGTGCCGGTGGAGCTGCACGCTACCACCCTGCACTATGCCCCCTGCAAAGTGATGGACAGCGGCTTTAAATGCCTGGTCATCCTCACCCGTGGCACCAACGGCGCTTTCACCAAGCCCGAGAAGCTCTATTCCAAGCAGGACGAGCTGCTCTTCGGCGCCAACAAATGGCTGATCGGCCATCCCGAGGGTTCCGCTGTCGCCAAGAGAGGCGGATACTCCGGCATCCTGGGCCCGAACGTAAAAGTCAATTATTAAGGCTATGGCGTTTTAAAAGGCAGCTGCGGAATTTTTCCGCGGCTGCCTTTTTTATCCGGGGAAAACCGCCTCAGGGCGTGGAGACGAGGAAAAACAGGGGATCAAAAAAGACAGATGCACATAAATCGCCATTTTTTTCTGTACAATGGTCACAAAACTGTTGTATAATAGCAATAAGAGCAGAGAGAACCCGTTCCATCTATTTTTTGGCCGTCCGGCGGGTATGGCCAAGGATCCCATTCGCGCTGTGCGCCTGTTGATATGACAAAAAGAACCAATCGACCATGAGGGGGGCCTATACATGGAACAACAGATGATCAACATAACGATGCTGGGGGAATTTGCCATCCGGGTGGGGGAGCATGAGGTTTCGGAAAACACCGGCAGGACCAAGCAGGTGTGGAACCTGGTAGAATATCTTCTGGCAAACCGCTTCAAGGTTATTTCCCAGGAGAGGTTGATTGAGATATTGTGGCCGGGGGATTCCAGCGACAACCCCGCCAACGCCCTGAAGAACCTGGTCTACCGCCTGCGCACCATCCTCAAAAGCGGCGTCCCAGGCTGCGATTATGAGTTTGTCCTCTATCACCGCGGCGCTTATTCCTGGAACAACGACCTTCCCTGCACGGTGGATACGGAAGAGATGGAGTCGCTGTGGAAACAGGCGAAGGCCGCCCAGGATGAGGATGAACAGCAGGAGCTTTACCAGCGGGCCATCGCCTGCTACAAGGGGAATTTCCTCCCCAAATCGGCCTATGAGGAATGGGTCATCCCCGTGGCGGAATATTACCGCCGGATCTATCTGGAATGCATCAACGGCGCGGTGCCGCTGATGATGGTGCGCGGGCGCTACGACGAGATCGTAACGATCTGCGAGCACGCCATGACCTTCGACCCCTTTGATGAAAAGCTGTATGAATTTGTGATCCGCGCCATGGCCGCCTCCGGAAAACAGAGCAAAGCGCTGGCCCATTACGAATATGTCTGCGACCTGTTCTACAAAGAGCTGGGGGTCAAGCCGTCCGAAAATATCCGCTCCCTGTACCAGGAGATCATCCAGAACATCAAAAGCGTGGAGACCGACCTGCACACCATCAAGGACGACCTGCGGGAGGGAGCCGACGTAGAAGGCGCGTTCTGCTGCGAATACGAGATCTTTAAAAACCTCTACCGCCTGGAAGCCCGGGCGGCGGCCCGCAGCGGCCAGACGGTATTTGTGGCGCTGCTGACGGTCAGCACGCCGCAGGACGGCGTTCCTCAGGTACGAACCCTTACCCAGGTGATGAACCTGCTGCAGGAGGTTTCCTTGCGCAGCCTGCGCAAAGGGGATGTGGTCTCTCGCTTCAGCGGCACCCAGTTCGTATTGATGCTGCCCACCATGACCTTCGAAAACGGCGAGGTGGTTCTCAAGCGCATCCTGGAGAATTTTTACAGAAGATACAAGGGCCCTTCGGTGAAGATCCACACCAAGCTGCAGCCCCTGGATCCGGTGGAGATGCAGCTGTAAGATTGTCATAACGTATATTTTTGCCAAAACATCCGGCGGGGTTTGTGACCGATATATGACCGCCGTATGCAACAATAAGCAAGGAAAGGATAAAGGGTGGTAGCCATGCCGGTAAAAGGCGTTTTTTTCCGTCCGGGCAGTGTTTCGCAGCTGGCGGTGCTGGTGGACGAATACAGCGACTTTGACATCGCCGGAAGGGTTTACAGCGCGGCCTACGAGAAGGCCCAGCCCTTTCGCGGCCTTGCGGCTCTGATCGAACGCATGGAGAGCCTGTTCAACGAGCTTTACTTTCCCCAGCCGACGCATCAGCTCCGCGGGTTTAACGTCCGCAGGGGCCGTGGAAGGCTGAAAAGAAAACCAGCCCAGGATGAGGTGAAAAAGATGGAAGACTCCAAAAATGTGGTGGAATCCGGCGAAAAGGCAACTTTCGTCGTGCATGTACAATTCCGTCAAAACGCCACCTGGCAGGGGACAATCCAATGGATCGACAGCAAAAAGACCCAAAAATTCCGCAGCACGCTGGAGATGATCCGGCTGATGGACGAAGCGCTTCAAAGCGGCGCAGACGTGGAATTCGGCGGTTGGGAAAAATAAAAGAAGACCGGACGGCGGGCCCATGACGGGCCCGCCGCTTTTGTTTTCCCCTCAATAAACAGGGCCCGGCGCTTGCGAAAAGCGCCGGGCCCTGTCTGTTTTTTGATTTTTTTCCGGTCAGTCGATGGCGTCCAGGCCCTTTTGAAGATCCTCCAAAATATCGTCGATGTTTTCCAGGCCGACGGAAAGGCGGATCAGGCCGGGCGTGATGCCGGCGGCTTTGAGCTGGCCGTCGCTGAGCTGGCGGTGGGTGGAGCTGGCGGGATGCAGCACGCAGGTGCAGATATCGGCCACATGCACCACGTTGTTGGCGAGGGAGAGGCTGTCCATAAAGCGGATGGCGGTCTCCCGGGAGCCTTTGAGGGAGAAGGAGATGACGCCGCTGCAGCCGAGGGGCAGATATTTTTTGGCGCGCTCATGATAGGCGTCCCCGGGCAGGGTGGGGTAATGAACAAACTCCACCTTGGGGGAGGCGGCCAGGAACTCCGCCGCCTTTTCGGCGTTGCGGCAATGGCGCTCCATGCGCACGGCCAGGGTCTCCAGCCCCAGGTTGAGCAGGAACGCAGCCTGGGCGGAAGGGTAGGTGCCAAAATCCCGGGTCAGCTGCACCCGGGCCTTGGTGATATAGGCGGCCTTGCCAAAGTTTTTGGTGTAAACAACGCCGTGATAGGATTCGTCCGGTTCGGTAAATTCCGGGAACCGGCCGCAGGTCCAGTCAAAATTCCCGCTGTCCACAATGGCGCCGCCCACCTGTACCGCATGGCCGTCCATGTATTTGGTGGTGGAATGGGTGACGATATCGGCGCCGAACTCAAAGGGACGGCAGAGGATGGGAGTGGCGAAGGTGTTGTCCACGATCAGCGGCAGATGGTGGCGGTGGGCGATCTCCGCAAATTTCTGGATGTCGAACACCTCGATGGAAGGGTTGGCGATGGTCTCGCCAAAAATAGCCTTGGTGTTGGGACGGATCGCCTTTTCAATTTCCTCCGCGGAAGCTTCCGCGTTGACAAAGGTGCATTCGATGCCAAATTTTTTGAGGGTGACGCCGAAAAGATTGATGGTGCCGCCGTAAATGGTGGCGGCGCTGATAAAATGATCCCCGGCCTGGACGATGTTGAGGATGGCCAGCAGATTGGCGGCCTGCCCGGAGGTGGTGCACAGGGCGCCCACGCCCCCCTCCAAGGCGGCGATCTTCTTCTCCACCGCTTCCACAGTGGGGTTGGAGATCCGGGAATACATGTGTCCGTCCACGCTCAGGTCAAAAAGCTTACCGATGTGCTCGGTGGAATCATAGGTGTAGGTGGTGCTTTGATAAATAGGCAGGGCTTTGGGCTGTCCATTGCCGGGCTGGTAGCCCTCGTGCAGGCATTTGGTCTCGATTTTCATACTGTTCCTCCTTCGGGGTCTGATGTGGACGGTGATTGACGATTAGGTTTATGATAGCCGCTGAACCTGCGGCTGTCAAGAAAAGTTGGCCGGGGGGCTTGACAAAGGATGAAATATTAACTATATTGTATATAGACGATATATACAATATTCGGAAAGCGGGATGCATCGTGGATATCATCATCAGCAATTCCAGCGGTAAGCCGATCTATGAGCAGATTGTCACGCAGATCAAGGGGCTTATTTTGACGGGAAAGCTCTCCGAGGGGGAGGCGCTGCCTTCCATGCGCCTGCTGGCGAAAGAGCTGCGCATCAGCGTGATCACCACCAAGCGCGCTTATGAGGAGCTGGAGCGGGAGGGCTTTGTGGAAACGGTGCCGGGCAAGGGGAGCTTTGTATCCGGCAGAAACCCGGAGCTGCTCCGCGAAGAGGGCATGCGCAAAGTGGAGACGGCCCTGACCCAGGCGGTAGAGCTGGCAAAAGCGGCCGGCGTCACGGCGGAAGAGATCAAAGAAACGGTAGACCTTTTGTATTGGGGGGGACTATAAATGGAGAATATTTTGGAAGTTACGGGTCTTTGCAGAAGTTTGGGGGATTTTTCGCTTCAGGACGTCAGCTTTTCCCTGCCCCGGGGGACCATCATGGGGCTGGTGGGGGAAAACGGCGCCGGAAAAACCACGATCATCCGCCTGATCCTGGGCGGCCTTGCGCCGGATCGCGGTGAGATCCGCCTGCTGGGGGAGGATCCGCGCCGGGCCCCGGCGCAGGTGAAGGAGCGCCTGGGCGTGGTGACGGACGAATGCTGCTTTTACGAGAGCCTTCGTCCCCGGGATGTGGCCTGTATCCTGCGGCCCCTGTACTCCCATTGGGACGACGGGCTGTTTGGAAAATATCTGCGGCAATTTTCCCTGCCAGAAAACAAGACGGTGAAAGAATTTTCCAAAGGCATGAAGATGAAGCTCTCCATTGCGGCGGCCCTTTCCCACCATCCGGAGCTGCTGATCCTGGATGAGGCCACCAGCGGCCTGGACCCCATTGTGCGGGATGAGATCCTGGATATTTTCTTGGAATTCATCCAGGACGAGACCCGAGGGGTGCTGCTTTCCAGCCACATTGTCAGCGACCTGGAAAAAACTGCGGATTACATCACCTTCCTCCATCACGGCCAGGTGAAGTTCAGCGAAGAAAAAGATCTTTTGCTGGAGCGGTACGGCGTCCTGCGCTGCGGCGTGCAGGAGCTGGAAGCCCTGAATCCCTCCGACCGGGCGGCGGCGAGGGAGACCCGTTTTGGGGCTTCCCTGCTGGTTCCCGACCGGGAAAAGGCCGCGCAGAAGTATCCCGGCTTTGTCATCGACCGCGCCAGGATCGAGGACATCATGCTGTATATGGTAAAGGGGGAAAAACAATGAAAGGGCTGCTGATCAAAGATCTGCTGGTGCTGAAACGTTACGGCCGGACTCTGGGCTTTCTGGTGCTTTTCTACGGCGTCTTTTCGATGCTGGGCAACAGCACCGCCGCCCTGGTGAGCATGATCACCGTGGTGCTGGCCATGACGGTGGTGACCTCCTTTGCCTACGACGAACAGGCCCGCTGGGACCGATACGTCTGCGCGCTGCCGGTAAAACGGGAGCAGGTGGTTGCCGCCAAATATCTGCTGGGGCTGCTGCTGGTGGGGGCAGGGCTGCTGATCAGCCTGCTGCTCGGCGTCCTGGGGACGCTGCTTCGGCCCCAGGCGGAGGGACGCGAAATCCTGCTGCCGGCCATGCTGGGAAACTTTATCATTGTGCTGCTGCTTTTAGCCCTGACGCTGCCCCTGATCTATCGCTTTGGGGTGAAGAAAAGCCGGATCCTCTTTCTGGTGGCCATGGCCCTCATCGGCGGCGCGGTGGCAGCCAGCGCTTCGATCCTTTCCGATGGAACGGCGCTGGAATTTTTGCAGCAGGGCCGGTGGAACGTCCTGTTGCTGATAGCCCCGGTGGCGGCGCTGCTGGCCTACGCGCTCTCCTACCGGGTCTCCTGCCGAATCTACGCAAAAAAAGAGCTTTAAAACCGGGCGGGCAGGATTGTAATTTGCCGCAAAACCTTTATAATAGAGAAAACGGGGGGATATCCCCCTAAAAAAACCGAATACCGCTGACAGAGAACGTGGGGAAGCAGGGGAAGATCCTGCGCGGTCCCGCCACCGTGAAGGGCATTGGCCCCAAGCCGGAACACCACCCTCTGCCGGGCTTTCACGCCACGATGGATGGTAGGGCCCTTGTGTTTTTTGCGAGGATCTTCTGCACCTCTTCCGGCGTGAAGAGGTGTTCTTTTGTAGAAGGAGAAAAAACATGAGCAAAAGCAAAAAACAGGCCCTTGCCGCGGCGGCGGTGCTGGTGGCCGTGGCCGCCGTCCTGCTCTGCTGCTGGCTGCTGCTTGGGCCCCGGGGACAGGCGGGAGAAAAAGAACTTCAGGTAACCGTTACGGCGGCGCCGGGCAGCGATACCGTGCATAAGATCGAGACCGAGGCGGAATTTTTGGGAGAAGCCTTGCAGGAAGCGAAGATCATCGAGGGCGAGGCAGGCCCCTACGGGCTTTATATTACGGCGGCGGACGGCGTGACGGCGGACGAATCCCAGCAGCAGTGGTGGTGCATCACCAAAGACGGCGAAGCGGTGATGACCGGGGCGGATTCCACCCCCATTGCGGATGGCGACCGCTTTGAACTGACGCTGAAAACCGGTTATTGAGATGAAAAACCCACGGGAGATCGCGGCGGCCGGGCTGATGGCGACGATCATGGTGGTCTCAAAATTTGCGCTGGACGCCCTGCCGAATATTGAACTGATCAGCCTTTTGGTCATCGTCTACACCCTGGAGCTGCCGCGCCTGGCGCTGCCGGCCATCTACACCTATGTGGGGCTTTACGGGCTGCTAAATGGGTTTGGGGTCTGGTGGTTCCCGCAGCTTTACATCTGGCTGGCGCTGTATGTCGCCGTGCGGCTGTTCCGGCGCTGGCAGGGGACGCTGCCCTTTGCGGCGCTTTCGGCCCTGTTTGGCCTTTCCTACGGCGCGCTCTACGCCCTTTCCTACGGGGCGGTGAACGGCGCTGCGGCGGGCGTTGCCTGGTGGATCACCGGGATCCCCTTCGACCTGCTGCACGGGGGCGGGAACCTGATCTGTGCCCTATTGTTGCTGCGTCCCCTGCGCTTTGCCCTGAAAAAATGCCGGGAGCTGTACCTTGGCGGGCCGGGGCCGGAGGGGGAGGATTTGACCAAAGAACGGGAGCGTGGTACAATAACCGCGTCGAAAGGCCGGAAAGGGCCGGACGCGGCGACCGGCGCCGGGGAAAAGGAAGGGCGCGGATGATGGAAAACCGAAAGGGGCGGCTGCTTTGGAGGAGAAAAAAGATTTCTATATTGTGGTGACCCAGACCGGTACCATCCTATCCCGAATCGTTAAGCTCTTTACCGGGCGGCCCTACAGCCATTGTTCCGTCAGCTTCGACGGCGGGCTTACCGATATGCGAAGTTTTGGAAGGCTGATCCCCCGCAACCCCTTTGTCGCGGGCTATGTACATGAAAACCGCTTGGCCGGTGTGTTCCTGGTGTTTTACAAAACCCGCTGCCGGGTCTATCATGCCCGGGTCTCGCCGGAGCAGTACGCCCGCGCCCGGGCGGTGGCCGCAGTTTTTGACCGGGATCCGGCGGCTTATAAATTCAATTATATCGGCATTGTCTGCAACGCTTTTGGCATCGCCTTTCACTCCGGAAACCGCTATTTTTGCTCTCAGTTTGTGGCGAAGGTGCTCCATGAAAGCGGCATCCACAGGACGGACAAGGACTATTCCCTGGCCCGCCCGTACGATTTTTACGACATGGACGGCTTTGAGCTCATCTATGAGGGCCTGCTGCGGGAGTACGACCCGGCCGCGGGCAGGGCGGTGTGAACAAAACCAGAAACAAAAAAGATCCCCCGGCGCGCTTTTGGCAGGCGCGCCGGGGGATCTTTTTTAGATCGGCTCTGCCGAAGGCGGCCTGCCGGGGGCCACAGCGGGGTTTCATCGGATCAGAAGGACCCCCAGGGCGGCCGAGACGCCGATGACGGCGGGAACCGACCAGCGAAAACGCACCAGCAGCACCAGCACCAGGGCGCCGATGAGGATGGCCCAAAGGCTGACGGCGCTGTCCACAAGGTAGTTGGAGGCCGACAGGGTGACGGCGGAAGCGAGGATCATGCCGAAGCATACCGGGCGGATCCCACCCATGATCCGCGCCAGCCAGGGGCTGCGGCTGAGCTTGGCAAGAAAGACCGCCGCCAAAAGGCAAAGGGTGAGAGAGGGGGTCATCACCCCCAGCACCGCGACAAGGGAGGCGCCAAAACCACCGGCCTGGATCCCGGCGAAGGTGGCGCAGTTGACGCCCAGGGAGCCGGGGGTCATCTCGGCAATGGCGACGATATCGGAAACCTCGCCAGCGGTGAGCCACCCGTGGGAGGTCATCTCCTGGTTGATCAGCGGGATCATGGAGAGCCCGCCAAAGCTGCCAAAGCCCACCTTGACAAAAGAGAGAAAAAGTTCAAGATACAGCATCGCTTTTTCCTCCCCGGTACAAAAGCCCGGCAAGGACGCCGAGCAGGATGATCACAAGGTTGCTGATGCCGCTGAAAAGGCTTAGCAGCAGGGCCGCCAAGGCCAGGAGGCAGCTGACCAGGTTGGGCAGGGAGGCCCGGCGGAGCTTTAAGGCCGCGGCCAGGATAATGGGGACGACCGACGCGCGCACCCCGGCCATGGCCCGCTCCACATAGAGGTTGCCCCGGATGAAATTGTAAAACAGGGTCACGGCGGTGAGCACCAGGACGGAGGGAAGGGTGAGCCCCATGGCGGAAAGAATGGATCCGGGGACGCCCAGCACCCGGTATCCCAGCAGTACGGAGATGTTGACGATCATGATGCCGGGCATAGAACGGCCCACCGAAACGATGTCCATCAGATCCGACTGGGTGAGCCACTGGCGTTTTTCCACAAATTCGTCCTGCAGCTGGGAGATGATGCTCCATCCGCCGCCAAAGGTAAACAGGCCGATCTTGAAAAACATTCCGAACAGCACCAGCCCCCGGGGCGGGTGGCGGCGCTTTGTTTCCTGATCCATTGGGCGTGATCCTCCCGGTTTCCTTAAAATAGCGTTGCCATAGGCCGTCGGCCCAGGCCAAACGCATTTATTTTACATCAAACGGTAAACGATTTCAATTTTTTTCGCCGAAAAAAAGATCCGTTTGTAACAAACCGGTGGCAAAGACAGTTAAAAGGGTAAAGAAGAACAATAGCCGCCGCAAGAAGCGAGGTGTTGGAATGAAAAGCTCCAAAGCGTTCGCCCTCTCCTTTCTGTTGGTCTATCTGCTCCTTGGCCTGCTGGACGCGCTGTCAGTCTCCACTTGGTACGCTTTTTCTGCCGGCGTCGCGGCAAAAGCGGCGGAGTATCTGATCATTGCGCTGTTTGGCAGCGTCGGCTATAAGCTTCTGGCGGCGGGGCTTATCTCCATCGCGGTCGCCTTTGGCGTTCGCGTGGCCGCCTGCCTTTCGTCTCCCGGCGGGAGAAACCGGCGGGAAAAACCCCTGCGGCTGAAAAAATCCCCTCTGGATAAACGTCTGGCCGGATAGGCTCCGACCTTGCCTTTTGTCCGCCTTTATAGTAATATTGTTCTCAGATAGAGAGAACAATGGAACGATAGAGGTGGGGTGACGAAATGTTCGGCACTGCCGGAACAACAGGGGGAGACCGAGACGCCGAAAAGCTGGAAGAGCTTTACCGGCTGCACAAAAACGCCATGCTTTACACCGCCAACCGGATCTTAAAGGATCCATGCCTGGCGGAGGACGCAGTGCAAAAGGCATTTATGCGCGTGCTGGATAACCTAAACAAGGTGGAAAGCGCGGACGGCCCCAAAACGAGGGCCTTTCTGGTGATCATTGTCCGCAATGTGGCGATCACCATGTACAACGAGATGAAAAAACAGGCGATCCCCTTTGAAGAGATCGAGCGGGCGGGGACGGAGGAAGAAACTTCGCCCTACGCTGTGGCGGCTTCCCGGGAATCCATGGAGGCTGTGGCCAGAAATATCACAAAGCTTGGCAAAAAATATGCCGACGTGTTAGTCCTGAAATTTTATCATCAGTATTCCGACCGGGAGATCGCCGCTATTTTGGGCATCACCCACGAAAATGTGCGGGTGCGGCTGCATCGCGGGCGGGAGAAGCTGATGGCATTGCTGAGAGAGGAGGAACTTCTGCATGGGTCAGAACCGCGGGGCCAGTAAGGCCTTCGACGAGCTGCTGAGAGACGCCGGGGAAGAGTATGTACGGCAAATGCTGGAAGAGATCCCCGACGAAGAGGAACTGGCGAACATGTTCCCGGATACGTCCTCTCTCGACCTGAAAATGGAAAGTGTTTATCGCGCCGAAAAGCGCGCCCAGGCGGCGCGGCGGTTTTCCCGTTGGGGGCATCGGGCCGCGGTGATCGCCCTGGTGGCCGTCGGGACCTGCGTCGCCACCATCTTTTCGGTAAAGGCGCTGAGGGTGCAGTTCTTGAGCATGTTCGTTGAGCCCCATCCGGAGTACACCGCTTTTTCTTTCCGGGATCCAGACACGGGCGGGTCGCCGGATTACACAGTGCCCCGGCACCTGCAGCCCGTCGAAAACGACTACGAAGCCACCTATGTGCCGGAAGGGTACCAGATCTCCCAGCAGGAAGAGTACCAGTACATGAAAATGATCATCTACGAAAACGCCGAGGGCGATGTGATCCATCTGGATATGATGGAGGCCACCGGGACGGGGATCTCCCTGGATACCGAAAATGCGGAGACCGGCACCACCACCGTCAGCGGCAACGAGGCCTTCTGGGTGCAGAAGGAGCAGGACGGCTCCGTCTGGGTCACCATTTTGTGGCACGACAACGAGTGGGCCTTTACCCTGATGGGGGCGGAACCCTATGAGGAAATGCTGAAAATGGCGGAGGGCGTAGAGCGCGAAGCGTGATGAAAAGTTTTAAAAAGGCGGCCGCGGGCTTTCGCGGCCGCCTTTTTGCGCCCCGCGGCGGTGTTGAATTTCCGGACGGGCTGTGCTATGCTGAAACGAGAAATCCAGATAAAAGGAGCAGACCTTTATGAAAGCGGAGATCCTGTGTGTGGGGACCGAGATCCTTTTGGGCGACATCGTCAACACCAACGCGGCCTATTTGGCCCGGGAACTGGCTTCTATCGGCATCCCGGTGTATCACCAATCGGTGGTGGGGGATAACCCCGGGCGGCTGGCTGCGGCGTTGCAGACCGCCTTTGGCCGGGGGGATCTGGTGGTCATGACCGGCGGGCTGGGCCCGACCTACGACGACCTGACCAAGGAGACCCTGGCGGAATATTTTGGAAGCCCTCTGCGGGAGGACGCGAAATCCCTGGAAAGCATCCAGGCCTTCTTTCAAAAGATCGGCCGGGAGATGACGGAAAACAACCGCAAACAGGCCCTGATGCCAGAGGGAGCGGTGATCTTCCACAACTACAACGGCACGGCGCCGGGCCTTGCCCTGGAAAAGGAAGGAAAGACTGCCATCCTTTTGCCCGGCCCGCCCCGGGAGATGGAGCTGATGTACGAGACGGGGGTGCGTCCTTATCTGGAACGCCGCTCCGGTCAGGTGCTGGTCTCCCATACCGTCCATATTTTCGGAATGGGGGAATCCGCCGTGGAGCAGCTGCTGCGCCCGACGATCTCTAAAATGGAGAACCCCACCGTGGCGCCCTACGCCAAAACCGGCGAGGTGCAGCTGCGGGTGACGGCCCGCGCGGCGGATAAGGCCGCGGCAGAAGCCATGACCCAGCCCGCTGTAGAACAGATCCGGCAGGCTTTGGGGAACGTGGTGTACGGCGTGGACATAGGCTCCCTGCAGCAGGCGGCGGTACAGGCCCTCGCGGCCCGGGGGCTGACGGCGGCCACAGCGGAGAGCTGTACCGGAGGGCTGGTCTCCAAGCGCCTGACCGAGGTGCCGGGCGCGTCGGCGGTATTTGGCTTTGGCGCCTGCACCTACGCCAACGAAATGAAGGAAAAAGTGCTGGGGGTGTCGCCGGAGACCCTGGAGCGCTGCGGCGCGGTCTCCCCCGAAACAGCGGCCCAGATGGCCCGGGGGGCGGCGCGGATAGCGGGGGCGGATATCGGCATTTCCACCACCGGCATCGCGGGGCCGGGGGGCGGCACCCCGGAAAAGCCCGTGGGCCTTGTCTATGTGGGGGTGTGGAGCCGCCGGCATGAGGAAGTGCTGCGGCTGGATTTGGGCCGCGGACAGATGCGGGAGCGGGAACAGATCCGCTACCTGGCCGCTTCCCACGCCCTGCACGCCCTGTGGCGCACGGCCCTGCTGTACCCGGAAAGGACGGACGGATGAAGCGGTATTTCAAGATCGGGGAGGTAGCGGAAATGCTGGGCATCTCCGCCGATACCCTGCGCTTTTACGAAAAAAAAGACCTGATCGTCTCCAGCAAGGATCCCCGCAACGGCTACCGCTATTACGAGCCCCAGGAGATCTACAACCTGATGGACGTGCTGTTTTACCGCAGCCTGGATATCTCCATCCAGGATATCTCCGACATCATCACCACGTCAGACCCCAGGGGCCTGCGGGAACTCATGGGCAACAAAAGCGGGGAGATCCGCCGGAAGATCGAGGAATATCAAAAGCTTTACAAGCGCATCCAGAACCTGATGGAGACCCTGGAGCGGGTGGAGCAGAACTACGGAAAATACGAGCTGGCCTCCATGCCGCCGGTGGTGGTGGTCAACGAGGCCCTCAACATTGGGCAGAGTTATTTGGAAGACCTGATCGCCCGAAACGTCTATCCCACCGAGAATATCTTTTATTACCTGCAGGCCTTCACCACCCGCTGGGAGGGCGGGGAATGTCTGATCGACCGCATCTACACCACCATTCCCCAGCGCCACGTGCTGCGGGGGGATACCAACGGCCGCTACGAGGGGAACCGGGTGCTCCGGTGTGAAAAATGCCTGCGCACAGTGTTCAGCGCCTGGGCGGGCGAGAGCCAGGGCCAGATCGGGCAGGCGGTGCAGTGGGCGCGGGAGCACGGCTACCGCCTGACAGGGGATCTGACAGGTTTTTGGATCTATACCGCCTACAGCCGCGAGCGGCCGGTGGATTATGTGGAACTTTACCTGCCCGTGGAGTGAGACGGGGCCAAAACGGGGTGGGAAAGCCCTGTGACCCCGCATAAAATCAGAAAAAACGAGGAATTCTTATTGACAAAGCCCAAGTCAAATTATATAATAACATTCGTGGCGTTATGAGGTGTCTTTATGTTGATTGATCTGAAGCAGGTTTTTGATGTCGAGGGCGAGGCCGTTCCTTTCACTCACGAGCTTTCGTTATCCGGCATTGAACTGTGGGGAAACAAGCCCTTTGACCAGCCGGTGCATCTCGTCGGGAAGGTGGAGAACCGTTCCGGCGTCGTTTTGATGAAGTACCGAGCTTTCATCAAAATGAACGTGATGTGCGGCAGATGCCTGAAGGAACAGCGGCGCGAGGAGGAATATTCCTTTGAGCACGTGCTGGTTCTTGAATTGAATGATCTCGACAATGGTGACTTCATTGTCGTGCCCGGCGCGCAGCTGGAGCTGGACGAACTGGCAACGTCCGACATTCTTTTGGAACTTCCTTCCACGGTGTTGTGCCGCCCGGACTGCAAAGGCCTTTGCCCCGTTTGCGGATGTGATTTGAACGAGCGCAGCTGTGGCTGCAGCACAAAACAAACAGACCCCCGCCTTGAGATTTTAAGTAAGTTTTTTGAATAGAACCTTTTGAAGGAGGCGTTCGACATGGCAGTCCCGAAAAGAAAATCGTCCCAGGCCAGAAAAAACAAAAGACGTTCCAACGTCTGGAAATTGAGCGTTCCCGGCTTTTCCAAATGCACCCAGTGCGGTGAGCTGAAAGCCCCCCACAAGGTATGCGGAAACTGCGGCTACTACAAGGGCAAAGAAGTTATTAAGGTTGAGGCGTAAGCTTCCGGCTGATAGGGGAGGACGTGTTCCTTCCCTATTTTTGTATCTGTTGCATGGGTAGGAAAGGGGGAGGCCGGGCGCCGGGGGCGCCGGCGGCCCTTTTTCCTTCCGGAGAAAAAACGGGCGCGGCCCGTAGAGGAGGCGCTTGGATTGCCGGTACTCATCAAAGACGTGGCGCAGGGCTCTCCTGCGCAAAAAGCGGGCATCCGCCCCGGGATGCAGCTTGAAAGCATCAACAGGCATCCCATCGAGGATGTGCTGGATTATCAATTTTATGCTACCGAACGCCGCCTGGAGATCCGGCTGCTGGACGGGGAAACGCCCCTTTCGGTGAAGGTGCGCAAGGAGCAGTACGACGACCTGGGGCTGGAGTTTGAGACCTATCTGATGGACCGCCAGCACAGCTGCAAGAACAAATGCGTGTTCTGTTTTGTGGATCAGATGCCTCCGGGAATGCGGGATACCCTCTATTTTAAAGACGACGATTCCCGGCTCTCTTTTTTGTTCGGCAATTATATCACCCTCACCAACATGGAGGAAAAGGATATCCGCCGTATCATCGAGATGCACATCAGCCCGGTGAACGTTTCGGTGCACACCACAAACCCGGAGCTGCGGGTGAAGATGATGGCGAACCCCAAGGCGGCTTCTTCTCTCAAATATCTGGAGCAGCTCGCTGAGGGCGGCGTCAAGGTGAACACCCAGATCGTCCTGTGCCCGGGGCTCAACGACGGGGAAGAGCTGGAGCGTTCCCTGGGAGATCTGGGCGCTTTGTGGCCCGGGGTGCAAAGCGTGGCGGTGGTGCCGGTGGGGCTTACCCGTTACCGGGAAAAGCTTTATCCCCTGCGGCCCTTTACCCCGGAAGAAGCCGGGGCCGTCATCGACCAGATCGAGAACTTTACGCAGCGTTTTTATGAGCGCCGCGGCTGCCGCCTTGCCTACGCGGCGGATGAATTTTACCTCAAAGCGGGCCGGGATCTGCCGGACGCGGAATATTACGGGGAATTCAGCCAACTGGAAAACGGGGTCGGGCTGCTGGCGCTGCTCCGGCAGGAGCTTTCCGACGCCTTGGCGGACAGCGTGGACTGCGAAAAGGAGCGGCATATCTCGGTGGCCACCGGCGTCGCGGCGGGGGATTTTATCCGCGAAATGACGGAGAAGATCGCCGCCCGTTACCCCAATTTCCACTGCCAGGTCTATCCGGTGCTCAACGATTTCTTCGGTCGGGAGATCACGGTGGCGGGCCTTGTCACCGGGCGGGATATCATCCGGCAGCTTCAGAAGAGGGAACTGGGCGAAGCCCTGTATATCCCCGGGGTGATGCTGCGGCACGAACAGGATAAATTTTTGGATGACCTGACGATCCCGGACCTGGAACGGGAGCTGGGCGTGCCGGTGCACACGGTGGATAACGACGGCTACGAGTTTTTAAACACCCTGATGGATGAGGAATTGTTCTGATCCGTCCGGGGAAAGCTGATAGAGCGCGGCGGCGTTTTTGGACGCGGCGGCGCAGCGGGCCTCGGCCCGCGCGGAAAGAAAGGTGAAATTATGGCAAAACCGGTTATCGCGGTGGTCGGGCGGCCCAACGTGGGCAAATCGACCCTTTTCAACAAGCTGGTAGGACAGAGGCTTTCCATTGTGGAGGATACGCCCGGCGTGACCCGGGACCGCATCTACGCCTCCGGCGAATGGCTGGGACGGGAATTTATGCTGGTGGACACTGGCGGCATCGAGCCGAACACCAGCGATGTGATCCTCTCTCAGATGCGGCGGCAGGCGCAGCTGGCCATTGAAAGCGCCGACGTGATCATCCTGGTGACGGATATCCGCACCGGGGTTACCGCCACCGATCACGATGTGGCGAGCATGCTGCTCAAAAGCCGCAAGCCGGTGGTCCTGTGCGTCAACAAGTGCGACCGCATCGGGGAACCTCCGGCGGAGATCTACGAGTTTTATAATCTGGGGCTGGGGGATCCCATCCCGGTCTCCTCGGTACATGGACAGGGCACCGGCGATCTGTTGGACGCCTGCTTTGCCCACATCGATTTTGAAAATTGGGAGGAAGAGGACGACGACCACGTGAAAGTGGCCATCATCGGCAAGCCCAATGTGGGCAAATCCTCTCTGGTCAACCGCATGGCGGGGGAGGAACGGGTCATCGTTTCCGACATCGCCGGTACCACCCGGGACGCCACCGACACAGTGGTGGAAAACGAGCACGGGAAATTTATTTTTATCGATACGGCGGGGATCCGCCGCAAGGCCAGGGTAGACGACGCCATCGAAAAATATTCGGTGCTGCGCTCTTATATGGCGGTGGACCGTTCGGATGTCTGCGTCATTGTCATCGACGCCACGGAGGGCTTTACGGAACAGGATTCCAAAGTGGCGGGCTATGCCCATGAACAGGGCAAGGGCTGCATCATTGCCGTCAACAAGTGGGACGCGGTGGAAAAAGACGGAAAAACCATGCAGGAGTACACCCAAAAGCTGAAAAATGACTTCAGCTTTATGTCCTACGCGCCCTTTATCTTCATTTCGGCCCTCACGGGGCAGCGGGTGGAAAAGCTCTACGACCTCATCGAATATGTGGGGAACCAAAACGCCATGCGCATTACCACCGGACGGCTCAACGACATGCTCTCCTACGCCACGGCGCGGGTGCAGCCGCCTTCCGATAAAGGCAAGCGGCTGAGGATCTTCTACATGACCCAGGTCTCCACCAAGCCGCCGACCTTTGTTGCCTTTGTCAACAGCCGGGAGTTGTTCCATTTTTCCTATCAGCGGTATCTGGAAAACCAGATCCGAGCGACCTTTTCCCTGGAAGGAACGCCGATCCGTCTGCTGGTGCGGGAGCGGGGAGAGAAGTGACCCCCTCCTTCCCCTTTAAAAAACGCAGCTGCCAAGGCGGCTGGGAGGTTTGAATCATGAAAGAGATCCTTTTTATCGCCGCGGGGCTGCTTCTTTCTGCGGCGGCTGGTTATCTGCTGGGAAGCGTCAGCTTCGCCGTGGTGGTCTCCCGCGGGATGTATCACCAAGATGTGCGGGATTATGGCAGCGGCAACGCGGGAATGACCAATGTCCTGCGCACCTACGGCAAAAAAGCCGCGATCCTTACCCTGGCGGGAGATTTCTGCAAAGGCGCGGCGGCGGTGCTGCTGGGCCGTCTGATCTTTTGGCTTTTTCGTCTGGACTTTATGGACGGGGCCTATGTGGCGGGGATGTTCGCCTTGCTGGGACATCTTTTCCCCTTGTATTTTGGCTTTAAAGGCGGCAAAGGCATCCTCACCTCCATTGGGGTGATCGCCCTGATCGACCCGCTGGTGGGCCTGGCGCTGCTGGCGGTGGGCCTCCCGCTGATCCTTATTACGAGGATGGTCTCGGTGGGTTCCCTGGCGGGGGCGGTGTGCTATCCGGCCTTTACATACCTGGCGGGGATGTGGCGGGGGGAGAACCCCCTGCTGGATACGGTCTTTGCGGCTTTGATCTCCCTGCTGGTCATCTATATGCACCGCGCCAATATCAAACGGCTGTTAAACGGCACGGAAAACCGGTTTGGACAAAAAAAGAAATGACAAACGCCCGTCCCGGCTTTTGCAGCGGGCGGGCGTTTTACTCGAAAAAACGGAGGATAACACACCATGGCAAAGCTGTTTATTTTGGGTTCCGGCGGGTTTGGAACTTCCCTGGCGGTGATGGGGGAGAGATGCGGCCACGAGGTAAGCCTGTGGTCGGCCTTCCCGCAGGAACTGGAGGCCATCCGCCGGGACGGGGAGAACACAAAACTGCTCCGCGGCGTCCCGGTATCGGAGAAGATCTTTTTGACCGGTTCCCTGGAAGGGGCAAGGGAGGCGCAGCTCTGCATCATGGCGGTGCCCTCCTTTGCGGTGCGGCAGGTGGCTGGCCAGCTCTCCGGCATCCTGCCGGAGGGGGTGCCGGTGGTGAACGTGGCCAAGGGGCTGGAGGCCGGTACCTTCAAGCGGCTGACCCAGGTGCTGGAGGAGGAACTGCCCCGCAACCCGGCGGTGGCGCTCTCCGGGCCCTCCCACGCCGAAGAGGTGGCCCGGGGCGGGCCCACCACCGTGGTGGTGGCCTCCCGCAGTCGCCAGGCGGCGGAGACGGCCCAGGATATCCTCATGAACCCGACCCTGCGCCTTTACGTCAACGACGATGTGGTGGGGGTGGAGCTGGGCGGCGCGCTGAAAAATGTCATCGCCCTGTGCGCCGGGGTGGCGGACGGCCTGGGTTTGGGGGATAACGCCAAAGCCGCCCTGATGACCCGCGGCATCACCGAGATCGCGCGGCTGGGCCTGGCGCTGGGCGGGAAAAACGAAACCTTTGCCGGCCTTTCCGGGATCGGGGATCTGATCGTTACCTGCACCTCGGAACATTCCCGCAACCGCCGGGCCGGGATCCTTATCGGCAGGGGGGTGCCCGCCAAAGAAGCCGTGGAACAGATCGGCATGACGGTGGAGGGCTATCACTGCGCCAAGACCGCCTACGACATGAGCCGTCAGGTGGGGGTGGAAATGCCCATTGTCGCCGAGGCCTACGCGGTGCTGTACGAAAACAAAGATCCGAACCAGGCCATCCGGGATCTGATGGGGCGGCCCAGGCGGCACGAATCGGAGGTCATCTGGCTGCTGAGCCGGTGATCCGCAGGCTTTTGCGCGGGAAAATACCCGTGGAAGAAGGAAACAGGACGTCCCCGCAACACACAGACGGCCTCCGGCCGAATGCCGGAACGCCCCTGGCTTTTGCGGCGCGCCCTGAGCAGCCGGAAAGCGCAGACGCCAAAAAAGGCCTGTCCCGGAGGACAGGCCTTTTAAGCGGCGTTGATTTTATACAGCGCGGGTCACTTTGTTGGAACGTAAGCAACGGGTGCAGGCGTAAATATGAGTAGGAGTTCCATTTACCATTGCCTTTACGCGCTTAACATTAGGCTTCCAAGTTCTGTTGGAACGTCTGTGAGAATGGGAAACCTTGATTCCGAAAGTGACACCTTTTCCGCAGATGTCGCATTTTGCCATTGGTCTGCACCTCCTTTATCCTTTAACAGAAAGTCAACAGTAGTATACTATCAGATTTTAACTGGGAAATCAAGTGCTTTTCTTAAAAAGCAAAGGGAATTCTTGCAAATTTAAAAACGCGGCGGGATAGACATGCGGTTTTTCTTGTGTTTCCCGGCAATTCCCGGTATAATAACCACGATACAGTTAATATTTTTGCCCCTGCCTGCCCGGTGGATATGGGCTGCAGGGTTTCCCTCAAAAAAATCTGCGGGCCCCTTTTCGGCCGGATCGGCGCGGGGCGGCCCTGCTGGTAAAGGTGATATTGTGCTGAACAACGGCATTTTGGAACGTCTGAACCCCCTGCATCTGCTGGTGATGGCCATTGTTGTGGTCACCTGCCTGCCCATCCACGAGCTGGCCCATGGGCTGGCGGCGGACCGTCTGGGAGACCACACTGCCCGGGCCTGCGGCCGCCTGACCCTCAACCCCCTGGCCCACCTGAACCTGTTCGGGACGCTGGCGCTGTTCCTTTTTGGCTTTGGCTGGGCAAACCCCGTGCCGGTGGATGTGGGGAATTTTAAACACAAAAAGAGGGATATGGCCCTTACGGCGGCGGCCGGGCCCGGCGCCAATCTGGCCCTGTCCGCGGCGCTGATGCTCCTTTATAAGGTGCTGCTGTACACCCCGCTCAACACCGTCTCCTACAATGGCTATGTCATCCGGGACGCGGTGGTCTGGTGGGCGGTCTATGTCCCGGAGCAGGGGGCGGGCCTTACCATGGGGAACCTGCTGCTCTACATCCTGGTCACGATCATCAGCACCAGCATCTATCTGGCGTTGTTTAACCTTCTGCCCATTCCGCCGCTGGACGGCTCCCGCATTTTGGAGTGCTTCCTTCCCTGGAAGGTGGCGGCGAAGCTGGCGCGCTACCAAAACGTGATCTATATCGTGATGATCCTGCTTTTGTATTTTGGCATCCTCACCATCCCGGTGAGCTACGGCGGGTATTATCTCTTCCGCGCATTAGACTGGCTGACCCGGCCGGTGGAGCTGCTGCTGCAGCTGCTGACGCGGTAAATGACGGCGGGCCTCCGCCGGCGCAGAGGTGCTCATGGAAAAGATGACCTATCGCCTGGAACAATTTGAAGGCCCTCTGGACCTGCTGCTGTTCCTGATCTCCAAACACAAACTGAATATTTACGACATCGTGATATCCCGCCTGCTGGAGCAGTATCTGGATTCGATGGAAGGCATGGATCCGGACATGGAGACCGCCAGCGAGTTTTTAGAGATGGCTTCCCGCCTGGTACAGATCAAATCCGCCATGCTGCTGCCCCGCCATGAGGAAGAGGGCGAGCAGCTCAAGCGTGAGCTGACCGGGCAGCTGTTGGAATACCAGGCCTGCAAGGAGGCCGCGGCCCTTTTGGCGCAGCGGTACCACCCGGGGGAGCGGTTCGTCCGCGCCCCGTTGGAGCTGGAGCCGGACAAGGCCTTTACCGGATCCATCGCCCCCGGGCAGCTGCTGGGGGCTTATCTGGCCACCCTGGGCAAGGCCCAGCGGAACCTGCCGCCGCCGGCGGCCGCCTTTTCCGGCATCGTAAGGCATCGGGTGGTATCGGTGGGTTCCCGCATCATCCATGTCCTCAAGCGCCTTTACCGGCAGGAGGGGCTGACCTATCGGAGCCTGTTTGACGATTCGGAGGATCGATCCGAGCTGGTGGCCACTTTTTTGGCTGTGCTGGAGCTGGTGAAATCCAAGCGGATCGAGGTGGCCGAGGGCGGGGAGATCCATTTCCGGCGCGGCCAGCCGGAGGACGCGGTGCCCCTGGCGGAAGACTGGGAGGAATAATTGCCGATGGAACTGACAAAACTGGAACATATTGCCCTGGCGGTGCTGTTCGCCGGGGGAGACCCGGTGCCTCTGACAAGGCTTGCCCAGGTACTGGAATGCGAGGCGGAGGCGGCTGCCCGCTGTGTGGATCATCTGAATTCTTATCTGGACAGCGAAAAGCTGCCTTTGCAGATCTTGCGGCTGGACGATAGTTTTCAGCTTTCCACCCGGGCGGAATACCAAAGCTACATCCGTCTGGCACTGGAGATCAAGCGAAACCAGCCCCTTTCCCAAGCGGCCATGGAGGTGCTGGCCATCATCGCCTACAACCAGCCGGTGACCCGCGCCTTTGTAGAGCAGATCCGCGGGGTAGACAGCTCCGGCGTAATGGCGAACCTGGCGGAGAAACAGCTGATTGAGGAAGCGGGCCGCCTGGAGCTTCCGGGCCGCCCCATCTCTTATCGGACCACAGCCGGGTTCCTGCGGAGCCTGGGGCTTTCCTCCCTGGAGGAGCTGCCGTTGGTGCCGGAGGGCGGCGACGGCGGAGCGCCGGAAGAAGACGGCGAACAGTTGGAGGGACAGGTGAGTTTTTCCTGATCCACCGCGGCCAAACGCGAGGAATGGGCAGGTGATGATATGACCGGCTGGATCATTTTTGGCACGATACTGCTGCTGCTTCTTGTCCTCCTGCTGATCCCGATCATACTGCGGGTGGAGTACCGGGAGGATTGGAAGGTGACGGCGGGTTATCTTTTCCTGCGGTTTCCTCTTTATCCCGCCGGGGAGAAAAAGAAAAAGCCATCCAAAGCGGAGAAAAAACCGTCGGGGGAAAAGAAAAAAGAGAAAAAAACGGGCGGCAAAAAAATGCCCCTTACCGACCTGGTCGCCACGGTGTTGGATCTGGTACAGTCCGCCGGCGGCGGGCTGCGCATGCTGCTGAGGAACCTGCGGGTGACCGACCTTGACCTGCAGATGGCGGTGGGCCGCGGGGACGCGGCGGAGACCGGCGTCCAATACGGGCGTCTGTGCGCCTATCTATACGGCGCCTACGCCGTGCTGGAGCATTACATCAGAATGAAGCGGGTACGCCTGAACCTCTGGCCGGATTTTTTGGCCGAGGAGGACAACTGGACGCTGTCCTTTCAGCTGCGGCTCACCCCCTTGACGGCGGTTGCGGCGGCAGTGCGCATCGCGGCGTCGTTCCTGTGGAAGCAGATCAGGAGAAAAAGCGAAACCAAGCCGGAAAGTTCCGGTTCCGATAAAGAACAGGCGGGGGCCTGCGCCCCTGCGGCAGACAAATAAAATTGGAGGCTGATCAATATGAGTCAGGGAAATGTAGAAGGGCTGCTTAACGTAACACTGGAAAAACTCAAGGCGCTGGTGGACGTCAACACCATCATCGGCGACCCCATCACCACCCAGGACGGCACAACCATCGTGCCGGTCTCCCAGGTGTCTTTCGGTTTTGGCTCCGGTGGGGCGGATCTGCCCACCAAAGCCCAGCAGAGCCAGTTCGGCGGCGGATCCGGCGGCGGCGTCACCATCAAGCCTCTGGCGTTTTTGGTGATCCAGGGCGAAAACATCCGCATGATCCAGATGCAGAAATTTGACAACAGCACCGACCGCATGGTGAATATGGTGCCCGACGTGATCGACAAGTTCTCCGGACTGTTCAGCAAGCTGGGCAAAAAAGAGGACAAGGCGGCGGCTCCGGCGGATGAAACGGCCGGCGAATAATTTTTTTGATCGAAAACCGTGATTAGGACGCGCCTGCCCGCGCATACCATAAAAGCGGGCAGGTGGTTTTATGTATTGGATCAGGCCGGGGGCGGCGTGGGGAAAACGGCTGGCGGCAGTTTTACTGGCGCTGGCTGTGGCGCTGCCGCCACAGGCGGCAAAAGCGGCGCAGCAGCCCCCAACGCCCCAGGCCCGCGGCTATGCCTTGATAGAGGCGGCCACCGGGCGGGTACTGGCGGGGGGAAACCTTCATGAGAGGCTTCCCATGGCCAGCACCACCAAGATCATGACGGCGCTGTTGGCGCTGGAACAGCCGGAGCCAGACCGCTGGTTTTTGGTCAACCGGGACGCGATCCAGGTGGAAGGCTCCTCCATGGGCCTTCAGCCCGGCGACCAGGTGACCCTGCGGGTGCTGGCGGCGGGGATGCTGCTGCATTCCGGCAACGACGGCGCAGGGGCGGCGGCTGTGGCGGTCAGCGGCTCTCAGGAGGCGTTTGTGGAGGAGATGAACCGGCGGGCGGCGGAGATGGGGCTTTTGGACACCCATTTTTCCACCCCGTCCGGGCTGGATGCCGACGGCCATTACTCCAGCGCCTACGATATGGCCCAGCTGGCGCGACAGGCGCTGCGCAACCCGGATTTTGCGGAGATCTGCGCAAGCGCCAGGATGCAGGTGCGCTACGGCGCCCCGCCCTATGAGCGCTGGCTCGTCAACCACAACCGCCTTTTGGAGCAGTACAGCGGCGCCACCGGCGTTAAAACGGGTTTTACCAAAAAGGCGGGACGGTGTCTGGTCTCTTCGGCGCAGCGGGACGGCGTGACCCTGATCTGCGTGACCCTGGGAGCGCCGGACGATTGGAATGACCACACGGCGCTGCTGGATTACGGTTTTGGACAGATCGAGCCGAGGAATCTGCGGCGCCTGGCGGGGGAAAGGCTGATCCCGGTGGCGGGAGGGACCTCCCTAACGGCGGCGGCGGGGCCCGCCGGATCCCTTTGGGCTGGGCTTTTGCCGGGGGACCAGGTAGAGGCCCGGATCTTCCTGCGCCCGCTTTTGTTTGCGCCGGCCCCGCAGGGCCAGGCGGTGGGCGAGGCGCGGTTTTTCCTGGATGGACAGGAGATCGGCGCGTTGCCCATGTGCCTGCGGGAGGATGTTTTGCCCGTCCGGCCGGGCAAAAAACGGGCCGGGACGGATGGATCCAAAAATTTTGGCGTTCCCTTTGGGAAAGCTGGACGGGGCGGGCGGAGCCTGCCGACGAATAGAAGAGACTGTGGCCGCACAGCGGCGGAATGGAGTTTTCAATATGGCAGAGAATCAAACCAGCGCTTTTGGCATCCGGATCCAAAAGGCGATCTCCGACGCGGGGGTCGCCTCGCGCCGGAAGGCGGAAGAGCTGATCGCCCAGGGGCTGGTCACCGTCAATGGCCGCAAGGCCACGATCGGGCAAAAGGTGAACCCCCGGCGGGATATGATCGTCGTGGACGGAGTCAAGATCGACCCCAAAGAGAAGATCCAAAAGATCTATGTGGCGCTTAACAAACCCAGGGGCTTTGTCACCACCATGTCGGACGAGATGGGCCGGCGCTGCGTGGCGGAGCTGGTGGCGGATACGCCCGCCCGGGTGTATCCCATCGGACGGCTGGACAGAAACTCCGAGGGGCTGCTGCTGCTGACCAACGACGGCGAATTTGCCAACATTATCATGCACCCGCGCTTTCATGTGAGCAAGGTCTACCGTGTGACGGTGCGTCCGGATATTAAGGACGAGCAGGTGGTGCAGATGGCCGAAGGCGTGCGTTTGGACGACGGCTATGTCACCGCGCCCGCCCAAGTGGTCGTGCTGGAAAAGGAACAGGGCCGCGTGGTGATGCAGGTCACCATCAACGAGGGGAAAAACCGCCAGGTGCGCCGGATGTGCGAAGCGGTGGGCCTGGAGGTGGCCCGGCTCAAACGCATCGCCGTAGGGCCGGTGCGCCTGGGCATGCTGCAGCCCGGCCAATGGCGGATGCTGACCGCCCAGGAATTGACCGCGCTGAAATCCACTGCCGGTTCCCTGGAAGCGGGGGCGGCAAGAAAAGGGGGAAGGCGCTGATGCTGGCCTTATCCCATATCGACGACGAAGATCTGATGGAAGAGTTCTGCGCCATGGCGGGGATGTTGTACGCCCCGGGACTGGAGGGCTATGCGGCCTTTGACCGCGGGGAGACCGTTGGCTATTGCCTCTTTTTCGCCAAGAACGGGGAACTGGAGGTCGTCAGCTGCAGCTGGGAGGAAACCCTGGGCCTGGGGCTCTGCGACGGTTTGCTGCGGGCGGCGCTGGATTTTGCGCAGCGCCAGCGCGGCTGTGAGACCGCCGTCTTTTCTGCGGCGCTCCCCCGCGACGTGCTGGAAAAACTGCCCTCTCTGGGCTATTTTACCGGCGGGCCTTTTTCGATCACGGATTTTTTTACCGGCTGTAAGCACTGCGGCGATACGGTCTGACCGCGCGCCGGAGGAGCCGACCAAGCGGATTTTGGCGGCGATCCGCTTTTGATCGGTTTCCATGGGGGGACATCGCCGGGCTCCTCTATAACGGGTATGTCAAAGCTCTGGCGGATCTGTTTGACGCCGGGGGCCTGGGCCGCCTTCAGAAAGGGCCGCACCCGCCGGTAATATGCATAAAAAAGGGAAGCGCCCTGTGGCGCTTCCCTTTTTTATGCTCTGCGCCGGAATGGGATCAGTCCCATTCCACGCCGTGGAATTTGCGGAAGGCCTCCATGCTAAGGCGGATGGAGTCGATCTCATTCATGGCGGTCTTATCCTGTTCCAGAAGGATGTGGGAGACCCCGACCTCGTTGCCCTTATCGATGTAGGTCTGGATGGGCAGGATACCGGTGCCCACCTCGGCGAAGGTATCTGTGGGGCGGTTGGCCTGATAGATCTCGGAGGTGACGGGGGAGCCGCGATCCAGCAGCTCAAAGACATTGAGGGGCTGGCTGGCGTTTTTGCCAAAATCCTTCTGATGCAGAAGGATCAGGCGGCCCTTCAAAAACTCCATTTCCTTTACCGGATCCATGCCGCCGCGGGCAGCCCAGAAGCTGTCCAATTCAAAATAGACCAGTTCCGGGTCGGTGTCCCGGGCAAACTGATGCAGGATGTACTCCCCATTTACGGTGCAGTACTCCTGGTAATGGTTGTGGTAATAATAGCGCAGGCCGTGCTTTTTGGCGATCCGCCCCGCTTCGTTGAGCAGGGGCGCTTTTTCGGCGATATCCGCTTCCCAGGTGCCGCCGCAGCCCACCTGCGGCACGCCAAGATCGGCGTAATAGTCGCAGTATTCCTCCAGACATTCAGGCAGCAGGGGATAGAAATGGGCGCCCACCACCGTGAGCCCCAGGCTGTTTAAAAGGGATTTTGCCTCCTTGCGGGAAAGCCCCAGGCCGAAGGTGGATTCGTCCCCCTTTTGCGGATGCCCAAAGGTCTCGATGTATTTGTACCCGAGATCCGATACCTTTTTCAGCGTGCCAACAGGATCCGCTTTCAGGTGTTCCTTGACAGAAAAGAGCTGGATGCCTACTTTCATCAGTGGTTCCTCCTTAAATTTTTTATGTTCGCAGAAAATGATAACGTTTTCATAAGATTCTGACATCATTATAGACGATATTCCCCGCCGTTGCAAGAAAAATTTTATGGATTTTGCGGGGCGGATCGAGCCGATCTAAACGCTGCCGCCGCAGCGGGAAAAAAGGATGGGGGAAAAGGGGGCTGCGGCGGGGGCGGGCGCAGGAAAACCGGGCGGAAATAATTGCTTTTTTGCGAAAGAAAAGGGGGAAAACAGCTTGTCAATAAAAGAACGATGGGTTATAATAAAGCTTGATTACGATTTTTTTCAGGATTTGGTCTCCCGGCCGATGATTCCAACGGCTTTGGAAGGCTGGGAATCCCGCAAAAAGTCCTCTGGAAGCTTCGGGCTTTTGTCCCGGAACATGCCTGGGTCAAAATCGTTTTGATAGAACGAATACCATCAGATTGGGAAATGGAGGAACAACAATGAGTGCAGATTGCAAAATGAACGCTCTGGCGGAGGCTCGCGAAAAGGCCGTCAAGCAAACTGCCGCAAGAGAGAGGTTGAACCAGCTGTTCGACCCCGACACCTTTGTGGAGCTGGACGCCTTTGCAAAAGCCAATGGGGAAAACGCCGGTGTGCTGACGGGCTACGGCTCGGTGGAAGGCGTCACCGTCTTCGCGTTTGCCCAGGATATCACAGAGGACAGCGGCGCGGTGGGCAAGCTCCACGCGGCGAAAGTCCACAAGATCTACGACCTGGCCATGAAGACCGGGGCGCCTGTGGTTGGGATCTATGATTCCAACGGCGGCCGCATCAAGGAAGGGGCGGAGACCCTGGCCGCTTACAGCCAGATGCTGCTGGAAATGAACAACCTCTCCGGCGTCGTACCTCAGATCTCTGTTATTGCCGGCACCTGCGCCGGTTCCGCTTCCATGGCCGCCGTCAGCGCCGATTTTGTGGTGATGAGCGAGGAAGCACAGTTCTTTATGACCGCCCCCTCTCTCGCCAAAGCAAAGGGCGCCGAGGGCGTTTCCACCGCCGCTGCCGCCGAGAAGGCCGGGATGGTACATGTCCTTGCCGCAGACGATAAAGCCGCTGTGGCCGAGGCGAGAAAGATCGTCTCCATGCTGCCGCAGAACAACCTGGCCGCCCCTCCTATTTTTGATTGTTCCGAGGCTGGCGGTGCTTTGAGCACCTGCATCGCCGATTATGACGCCGCGAAAAACGTTGCGGCCATCGCCGACGCGGACAGCGTGGTGGAGCTGCAGAAGGGCTTTGGCAAAAAGGCCTTTACCGCCCTGGCTACCCTGGGCGGCGTGCCCTGCGGCATCGTTGCTACCTGCGGTGGGGAGATCTGCAAAAACGCCTGCGATAAGATCGCGAAGCTGGTCAGCGTCTGCGACGCCTATCACATCCCCGTGGTCACCCTGCTCAACGCCTCCGGATTTATGGCGGACGGCGAAGCGGCGGGCAGCATCCGCAACAGCGCGCGCCTGGCCCATGTTTATGCAGAGGCCACCACGCCCAAGGTCACCGTGATCACCGGCGAAGCCTATGGCCCTGCCTACATCGCCCTGGCGGGCAAAAACGCCGCCGCCGACGTCACCCTGGCGTGGCCCGGCGCTGTGATCTCCACCCTGGCTCCCGAGACTGCCGTAGAGCTGCTGTGCTCTGACAAGATCTCTGCGGAGAAGAGCCGCGAGGCTGTTGTGGAAGAATATAAAAACACCGAGTGCAGCCCCTTTGCCGCCGCGGGCCTGGGCTATGTGGACGATGTGATCGATCCGGCCACCACCCGCGATATGCTGATCACCACCCTGGACATGCTCTCTGGCAAGCGGGTATCCAAGCTGCCCAAAAAGCATTCCAACCTGCCCCTTTGATCCGTTTGATTACAGCTTTCCAAATTTAGGAATTATGGAGGTTTCATTATGAAAAAGTTCAATATAATCGTCAATGGCCAGTCTTATGATGTAGCGGTTGAGGAGCTGGGCGCCGACGCCACCATGCCCGCTGCTGTGCCTGCCGCCGCCCCGGACCCTGCCGCTGCGGCTGCTCCTGCTCCCGCTCCTGCCGCTGCCCCGGCCCCTGCTGCGGCCCCGGCCTCCGCGGGTTCTGTCTCTGTCAACGCCCCCATGCCCGGCAATATCTTTGATGTGAAGGTATCCGTGGGCCAGGCGGTGAAGAAGGGCGACGTTCTGGTCGTTCTGGAAGCCATGAAGATGGAAAACGACATCATGGCTCCCTCCGATGGTAAAGTTGCTTCCGTCAACGTGAAGAAGGGCGATACTGTCAACTCCAATGACCTGCTGATCACCCTGGAATAAGTTTGACGCTTCGCTTTGCCGGGCCTTTGGGGCCGCGGCAAGACGGGAAAGGAGTGCCTGATATGGCTAAAATAAACATTACCGAGACGATTCTCCGTGACGCCCACCAGTCCCTGATCGCCACGAGAATGAGCATGGACGAGATGAAACCCATGCTCAAAGCCCTGGACGAGATCGGCTACTACTCCGCTGAGGTGTGGGGCGGCGCCACTTTCGATTCCTGCATCCGCTTTTTGGATGAGGACCCCTGGGAGAGGCTGCGCACCATCCGGGCGGCCATGCCCAACACCAAGCTTCAGATGCTGTTCCGCGGCCAGAATATGCTGGGCTACCGCCACTATGCCGATGACGTTGTGGAATATTTTGTCCAGAAGACCGTTGCCAACGGCATCGACATCATGCGTATTTTTGACGCCCTCAACGATCCCCGCAACCTGAAGACCGCCATCGACGCGGCCATTAAGGAGAAGGCCCATGTACAGGCCTGCATCTCCTATACCCTCAGCCCTGTCCACGATCTGGAGTATTTTGCCAAATACGCCAAGACCCTGGAGGAGATGGGCGCCCACTCCATCTGCATTAAGGATATGGCCGGCCTGCTGACCCCTTACAGCACCTACGATCTGGTCAAGGCCCTGAAAGAGACCATCAAGATCCCGGTGCAGCTGCACTCTCACTACACCTCCGGCCTTGCCTCCATGGCGATGCTGAAGGCCGCCGAGGCCGGTGTGGATATCATCGACACCGCCATGTCCCCCCTGGCCCTGGGCACCAGCCATCCGGCCACCGAATCCATGGTCGCCGCTTTTGCCGGTACCGAGTTCGATACCGGGCTGGATCTGAAAAAGCTCAATGTGGTGCGGGAATACTGCGCGAAGCTTCGCGACAAGTACCTGGAAAACGGCCTGCTCAATCCGAAGCTGTTGGGCGTGGACGCCAACACCCTGCTGTATCAGGTGCCGGGCGGCATGCTCTCCAACCTGGTTTCCCAGCTGAAACAGGCCGGAAAATCCGAAATGCTGGACGACGTGCTCCAGGAGATCCCCAACGTCCGCCGCGATTCCGGATATCCGCCCCTGGTCACCCCCACTTCCCAGATCGTCGGCACCCAGGCGGTGTTCAACGTCGTCATGGGCGAGCGCTACAAGATGGTCACCAAGGAGTTTAAGGGCCTGGTGCGCGGGGAGTACGGCAAGACCCCGGCCCCCATCGACCCTGCTTTCCGCAAGAAGATCATCGGCGACGATACCCCCATCGACTGCCGCCCCGCGGATCTGCTGGAGCCGGAGCTGGAGAAGCTCAAGGCCGAAGTGCCCGCCAAATATGTGGAACAGGAAGAGGACATCCTCACCTACGCCCAGTTCCCGCAGATCGCCCCCAAATTCTTCGAGAAACGTGCCCAGAAGAAATACGGCGTGGACGGCGAGCATCTGGACAAAGAAAATATGGTGCATCCCCTGTAAGCGTTGCCTTGCCAATGGCCCGGAGCTGATCCGGGCCATTTTTGTTTTTGAAGGGCGGGAGGAAAACAGCCTGCCGCCGTGCGCGGGCGCAAGGAGAAGATTTTGGAAGAAAAAGCGAGAACAGGAGAGTTTTTCCCCGGGAACAGTTGCATTAAAGGCAAAAAAATAGTAAACTATTAACTTAGGTTAATAGGCAAAAACGCGGCTTGCAGCCGCCTTGCAGACAGCGGAAGGGGGAATTCCCGGCATGATCAAAAGCATGACCGGCTATGGCAGAGCACAGGAGCTGATCGACGGGCGCGACATCCTGGTGGAGATCAAATCGGTCAACCACCGGTATTATGAGTTTTCCGCCCGGGTGCCCAGGGCATACGGATATCTGGAAGAGAAGATGAAATCCTTCCTGCAGGGCAGGATCTCCCGGGGAAAGGTGGAAGTGAACGTGTCCATCCAACGGGTGGAGGGCGCCGATTCCCTGGTGGAGGTCAACCGGGAGCTGGCCCGGGAATACGTGCAGGCCCTGCGCGGGGTCAAAGAGGAGCTGGGCCTTATCGACGACCTTTCCCTCTCTGTGGCGGCCCGTTTCCCGGATGTGTTCACCGTTCGCCGCGCCGTGGAGGACGAGGAGACCATCTGGAGCGGGGTGCAGAAAGTGGCGGCTGCCGCTGTGGAACGCTTTGTTTCCATGCGGGAGACGGAAGGCGCCAAAATGAAGGCGGATATTGAAAGCCGCCTGGATTTTATCGGCGATACGGTGGCAAGGATAGAAGAAGAGGCCCCCAAAACAGTGGATGAGTACCGCGCGCGGCTCTACGCCAAAATGGCGGAGGTGCTGAGCAGCACCCAGATCGACGACCAGCGCATTTTGGCGGAAGCGGCCCTGTTTGCCGACCGCGTAGCGGTGGACGAGGAGACGGTGCGCCTCAAGAGCCATATCGAGCAGTACCGGCAGATCCTGACCCATGACGAGCCGGTGGGCCGCAAGCTGGACTTCCTTACCCAGGAGGTCAACCGGGAGACCAACACCATCGGCTCTAAGGCGCAAAACCTGGAGATCGCCCGCATGGTGGTGGATCTGAAAAGCGAGATCGAAAAGATCCGGGAGCAGATCCAAAACATCGAATAAATTCCGCATCAAAGCCCCCGGCGCACAGCCTGCGCAGGCACGGGGGCGTAAAAGGCCGGCGCAGCGGCGGAACGGAGCGTGAACGCTATGAAACTGATCAACATTGGATTTGGCAACATGGTGTCGGCCAACCGGCTGGTGGCGATCGTCAGCCCGGAATCGGCGCCCATCAAGAGGATCATCCAGGACGCCAGGGACCGGGGTACCCTCATCGACGCGACCTACGGGCGGCGTACCCGCGCTGTCATCATCACCGACAGTGACCACGTGGTGCTTTCCGCGGTGCAGCCGGAGACGGTGGCCAACCGCCTGGTGGATGACGACGACGAGGAGGAACTGGAAGAGGATGAATAAAAAAGGCAAGCTCATCATCTGCTCCGGGCCTTCCGGCGTGGGCAAAGGCACCATTGTGCGCCGGTATGTGGAAGAGCGCGGGGATGTGGAATTGTCCGTTTCCGCCACCACCCGGGGCCCTCGGCCCGGGGAGGAGGACGGCGTCCATTACCATTTTCTCACCCAGGAACAGTTCCGCCAAAGGATCGACGCCGACGGGATGTTGGAATATGCCTGCTTTGCGGGCAACTATTACGGCACGCCCCGGGATAAAGTGGAGCAGGCGCTGGCCGCCGGCCGGGATGTGATCTTGGAGATCGAGGTGCAGGGGGCGATGAAGGTAAAGGAAAAATGCCCCGGCGCGGTGATGGTCTTTATCATGCCGCCATCCTACGCGGTGCTTCAAAAACGCCTTTCCGGGCGCGGGACTGAGGACGAGGCCACGGTGAAACGCCGCCTTTCCGCCGCGGCGGGAGAGATGGAGAAGGCCCGCGGATATGATTTTATTGTAGTCAATGACGATTTGGAAGAGGCAATGGCCGATTTTGCGGCGGTGGTGGCCGCTTCCAAATGCAGCATAGAGGAAATGAAATATTTGATAGACGAGGTGCAGAAAGATGCTCAGACCAGCGATGACGCAAATCCTTAAAAAAGGCGAAAGCTATTATTCCCTTGTGGTGGCGGTGGCCAAACGGGCCCGCCAGATCTCCCAGGATGCCGAAGACAACCACATCATCCTCATTGAGAAGCCGGTGAAAATTGCGGTGGAGGAATTTGCCGCGGGAAAATACCGCATTGTGGAAGAGGGCGGCATCGGACAGAATACGGAACAGTAAGGACGCGGCGCCGCCGCCCGGCCGGGCAGCGGCGCCGCAAAAGGAAGGTGGTCTGTCGGATCCGTGTTTCGGGTAGCGTCGGTAGCGGTCGACAAGGCCGCTTTTCACTTTGACAAGCTCTACAGCTATACGGTGCCGCCGGCCCAGGCCGGTCAGGTGCGGGTGGGGGCCAGGGTACTGGTGCCTTTTGGGGGCGGCAACCGCCGCCGCCAGGGCCTTGTGCTGGCCATAGAAGACCGGGAGGACGTGCAGCGGCTCAAGCCGGTCTCCGCCCTGTTGGATCCGGAACCCCTGCTGGCCGGAGAGATGCTGGAATTGGTGCGATATCTCCGCTCCGCCTGCTTTTGCACCTACTATGAGGCGGTCAAGACCATTTTGCCCGGCGGCATCGGCTACAACGTATCCTTTGCCTACCGGCTTGTCCCCTCCTGGGATCAGGGCGGGGAGGAGCTGCCTTCTCAGGAGCGGCAGGTGGTGGCCTATCTGCTGGAAAAAGGCGAGGCGGTCCCGGCGCGGCAGCTGTGCCAGGCCTTGGGCCTTGCGCAGGATACGCCGCTGTTGGAGCAGATGGCCCGGAAGGGCCTGCTGGCGCGGGAGGAATATGCCCGCCGCCGGGTGGGCGACGAAACGGTGCAGATGGCCCGCCTGCGGGAAAGCGCCGGAGAGGAGCCTGCTTCGGCCTTGACGCCGAAGCAGAAAGCGGTGGCGGAATTCCTCTCCACCGTAGGCGCCGCAACCATCAAGGAGACAGAATATTTTACCGGCGTCACTTCCGCGGTGCTGAAAACCCTGGAAAAGCGCGGCGTGGTGGAGCTTTTTGACCATGAGGTGCTCCGTACCCCCATCAAAGCGGAAGCGGCGCCAAAGCCCGAGCCGATCTGCCTGCGGGACGAACAGCTGGACGCCTACGGCGCCCTGCTTTCGGCCTATCGGGAGAAAAAAGCCAGGACGGCCCTGCTGTACGGGGTTACCGGCAGCGGCAAGACCCAGGTGTACACCCGGCTGATCGAGGACGTGGTGGCCGACGGGAAAAAGGTGATCGTGTTGGTGCCGGAGATTTCTCTGACGCCCCAGACCATCGAGAATTTTACGGCGCGCTTTGGCGCCCGGGTGGCGATCTTGCACAGCGGCCTTTCCCTGGGGGAGAGGCTGGACGAGTGGAAACGCATCCGGGCGGGACAGGTGG
>JAQVCU010000013.1 GCA_028689635.1 Oscillospiraceae bacterium | reverse complement strand
CCCAGCCCCGCTTCGTTGGAAAGGATCCCCCGGGAGACGCCGCAGCGCAGGGCCTGGGAAAGGCTATAGCCTGCCGCACCGCCCAGCAGGGACGGCGCGCCGAAGGCGGAGGAGAAGATCAGGCATAGGGCCTGCGGCACGCGCGAGACGTTGAGCAGGATCACGGCCAGGGCGGCGGAAAGATAAAGGATGGAAAGAGCGGGGATCAAAAGCTCCGCTGCCCTGGCTACTCTGGCGACCCCTCCAAACAGGACAGCCCCGGCCAGCAAGGTAACCGCGGCGCCGGTTACCCAAGGCGGGATCCCGGCCGTATCCCGGGCGGTAACGGCAATGGCATTGGTTTGAGACATGTTGCCGATCCCCAAAGATGCGGCGGCGCAGAGAATACAGAACAGGGCGGCCAGCGGGCGGCAGCGCAGCCCCTCTTCAATGTAATACATGGGCCCGCCAAAGTGCCGCCCATCCCGGCCGGTACGGCGAAAATAGACGGACAGCAGGATCTCGGCGTATTTGGTGGCCATCCCGAAAAAGGCGCTCACCCACATCCAGAACACAGCCCCGGGCCCGCCCAGGGTGACCGCGGCGGCAATGCCGGTGATGTTGCCTACCCCCATGGTGCCTGCCAGGGCGGTGGAAACAGCCTGAAAGGGAGTGATATTCGGCCCGCCGGCGTGTTTTTTGCGGCCAAAAAAGCCGCCGGCGGTGACGCGGAACACCTCTCTGGCCCGGAAAAGCTGGATCCCGCCGGTGCGCCAGGTAAGGTAGACCCCGCAGCCCAGCACAAAGGCCAGCATGACCGGCCCCCACACAAGGGCCGAGGCCTTTTGGTTGAGCCGCGCTACGATTTCCGCAATGACATTCCTCCCTTGGGGCATTTTGGTAAGTTATATGAACCGCAGGGAAGGGGATATGACCCGGAAAAAGGAGAAAGGGCCCGGATCTATGATCCGGGCCCCAATTTTGGAGAAAACACATGAGTTTCATATTTTCCGGAAAGCTTTCCGGCCAGTGCCGATCCGTAAACTGAGAGAGAGCGGACATGCATTCGGAACGCTCCGGAGGAAAAAGGAGGATCCTGCCGCCCGGGAAGGCACTTTCAATCTCGAAACCAAAGGGCTGCGGCTGGCAGCAGCGGGGCTGCCAGAGAGAGGCCAGAAGCAATCTTGGGTTTCGGAGGTGATGTTGTTTGCTATGGTCTTATTGTACCCTGCGAAGAGGGGAAAAGCAACATCACTGCCATTACGAAAGCGTTACAGATCAATAAACGCGGGGGGCTGGAAAGTTTCAAAATGGCGACGGAACCTGCGGCGGCTGTCAACTGGTGTAATCTTCCAACAAGGCCACCAGTTCCTCGTAGCTGGCGGCGGGAACGCCCTGACGAAGCGCTCCGCGGTCATATTCCGGAAGGGTGTGGACAAAGACGTCAAAAACCATTTCCGGCTCTTCTTCGTCCCTGCAATAGACGGCGAGGCGGCCCTCGTATTCACAGATCATGTATTTCCAGGGCGCGAAGGAAGGGGAGGATTCGATGGGGATCCCGGTTTCCGGGTGGCCCGCAGGCTCCGGAGGGCGGCCCCAGTACGCCAGGGCGAAGGCGCAGAGCGCCGCTCCCACCAGGGAGAGAAGGGTGATGGAAAACGTACCTTTCAAGACAAAAGCACCTCCTGCCGTCTGCTGCGGTTTTATCCATAGCTTTGACCATTTTGCAAAAAGCTATTCTCCGCCTGGCCGGGCCTTTTCTCCTTCTGGATTTCTTAAATTATTCACATTTCCGGTGGGAAATATGGTATAATAACCGCAAAGCGGTTATTACCCCTTGATTTCTATGGCCGGCCTACGGCCAAGGCCAATGATCCCATTTGCGCTTTGCGCCTATGGGATCATCAACCGCAAAGCGGTTATTATACCCCATTTCTATGGCCGGCCTACGGGTATGGGTAAAACGCCATTCCCGCTTTGAATCAATTTGCCCGGGATAGTTGGGTATGATCTTGCACAGCATTGTTTTTGCGGCCTGTAGGGTGGCGGCTTTTCCGCACAAAGTGCGGCGAAAGGCGGCCGGAGGGCTGCGGTACAACATAAGGAGGCTGAAACAGCAAATGGGTGAAACGGAAAGGAAAGCGCCGGCGCCGAAAAAGCGCAGGACGCCTCCGGTCGTGACAGGAGTCAAACAAACTCTCGCCATTTTGGGCAAAGCCCTGGCGACGGTTTTTTTGATCATGGTCATTACCGGGTCCATTATGGCGTGTTTTCTGACGGTGTATGTTGTGGGCTTTTTGGACGACGAGTCGGAATTTGACTTGACGAACCTGGAGCTTCGCTATACCACCATATTATATGCAACCGACCAAGAAACCGGTGAAGAGTATGAGCTGCAGCGGCTGCACGGCGCGGAAAACCGCATCTGGTGCGATATCGACCAGATGCCCCAGTCGCTGTTGGATGCTACGGTCTGCGGCGAGGATAAGCGCTTTTACACCCATCAGGGTGTGGACTGGCGGCGGACGGTGTTTGCGTTTCTCAACATGCTCCGCGGCGGCAATGTCCAGGGCGGATCGACCCTGACCCAGCAGCTGATCAAAAACATCAGCGGAGATAAGGACGTTTTGGTGGAACGGAAGATAAAGGAGATCTTCCGCGCCTTGAGCCTGGAAAAGAAATACTCCAAGGAAGAGATCCTGGAGGCCTACCTCAATTCTATCCACCTGGGCAACAACACCGACGGCGTGCAGGCGGCGGCCAACCTCTACTTTGGCAAGGATGTCAAGGAACTGAGCATTGCGGAATCTGCGGCGCTGGTGGCCATTACCCAAAACCCTTCCCAGCGGGAGCTTTTTAACCACATGGAGGGGAACACCGAGCGCCGGGAATGGATCCTGGGCCAGATGCATGAGCAGGGCAAAATCACCGACAGCGAATACAACGCGGCGATAAAGGAAAAAATCAAGACCGTGGAAAAAGCGGTCCAGACGGAAAAGACCTACAGCCTCAACTATTTTGAGGATTATGTGCTGGACGAAGTGGTGGAAGATCTGGTCAACGAAAAGGGCTATACCCAAACCAAGGCGGAGGAAGAGCTCCTCACCGGCGGTTTCCGGGTCTATACCACCATGGACGCTGGGATCCAGAGCTTTTTGGATGAAAAGTTTGCAGACCTCGATTCGGAAAACACCATTTTCCCGGCGGTGCGCGGCTACGACCTGAAGACCTTCGCCTATGTGGAAGATCAGCCGGACTGCGCGATGGTCATTATGAAGCCGGATGGCACCATTGTCGGCCTGGCGGGCGGGCGCGGGGAAAAGCAGGGCGACCGTGTGCTCAATCTGGCCACGGACGGCGTGCGGCAGCCCGGTTCCGCCATCAAGCCGGTGGCGAGCTACGGCCCCGCCATGGAATTTGACATGATCTATTGGTCCAAGATGTTCCAGGACGCCCCGGTCTCTCAGGAACGGGATAGCAGCGGCGTGCTGAGGGAATGGCCCATCAACCATTACGGGAGGTATCTCGGCCCCATTACAGTGGACGAGGCCCTTCGCCGCTCCACAAACACCGTTGCGGTGCGCGTGGTGGAGCTGCTTTCTCCGCAGACGAGCTTCAATTTCCTGCGGGATAAATTCCACATTTCCACTTTGGTGGAGGACGGCACCTACAACGATATCGGCCGGGCGCAGATGGCGCTGGGCGCCATGACCAACGGCGTCACGGTGTTGGAACTGACGGCGGCTTACCAGATCTACGCCAACGGCGGGCTGTATTACGAGCCCCACAGCTACACCAAGGTGCTGGATAGCGAAGGAAATATCATTCTGGATAAAAGCAGCCCGGTACCGGAGCGCGTGGTCTCTGAGGACACGGCGGAAGTGATGAACAAGCTTTTGCAGCGCGTTACCGGGGCCCAGTACGGCACAGGTACGGCTTCCCGTTTTGGCTCCATGCCGGTGGCGGGCAAAACCGGTACCTCCAGCAACGATATCGACCAGTGGTTTGTGGGGATGACGCCTTACTATGTGGGCGGCGTCTGGTTCGGCTATGCGGATAACTCCAACATCCAGGTGCAGTATACCCAATACGCCCCGCCTATTATCTGGAAGAATGTCATGAGCGCGATCCATGAGGGGATGGACATTGCCAGTTTCCCGGAGAGCGGTAAAGTGGTCTCTTTGGAATACTGTACCGTTTCCGGCGAGATCGCCACAGCTTCCTGTCCCGCCACGGCTCAGGGCTGGTACAAGGAGAGCAATATCCCCGGTACCTGCACCGAGCATCTGGGTTCTGTAGAATCGGAAGAGGTGGAGGATTGGGGCCGCCGGGACGACGACGATGATTGACCGGTAATTTGAAAAGCATCAAAAAGGCCGCCCGTTTGGGCGGCCTTTTTAACGGTTTTTTAGGAAGGCGATGGAACGGCAGACGCCGCCGACCCATCGCTTTTTCTTGCCCCTAAGGGCGGCCTTCTGCAAGGGGGCGCCGTGTAAAAGCGCCGCCGTCCCTTATCCGGATGGAGAAGGGGCCCGGCAAGGCGGCAAGGCCCTTGAAGCGGACGGACGACAGGGTGAAAACGACCCGTTGAGCGGTCAGGAGCCTTTCTCCGGCGGGGGCGGCTGCCCGCGGGAAAATGCCCCTTTTTCCCCATAAAGATACTGCGCCAACAAAAAGATCACCGGCATGGCGAGCATACCGCCCACCCCCATGGTGCGCGCGCCCAGATAAATGGCGGTAAGGGTGGCCAGGGGATGCAGGCCGATCTGCCCGCCTACGATCCGCGGCTCCATGACGCTGCGCACCAGGGCGATAACGCCATAGAGGATCAGCAGGCCGGCGCCCAAGGCGGGGCGTGCGGAAAGCAGCTCCATCAGCCCCCAGGGGACTAAAATAATGCCGGTGCCAACCAGGGGAAGCAGATCGGCCGCCGCCACAATGGCCGCCAGGGCCAGGGGATGGGGGATCCGAAGCAGAAAAAAGCCGGTCAGAAGTTCCGCAAAGGTGACGAGCAGGATCAGAAAATAAGCCCGCAGCAGGCGCAGGAGGGTACCGGCCAAAAAATGGCGCAGGCCAAACAGGACATGCCGCGCCTTGAGGGGCAGCAGCCGGAGCAGGAAGGAGACGATCCGGGGATAATCCCGGGAGATAAAGAAGGAGGAGAGGATGGTAAAAAGGCAGGTCATTCCATAAAGGGGCAGGCGGGAGGCAAAATCCCCCGCCCAGTCCAGGGCTTTTTGGGAAAGGGCCGCGGCAAAATCCCCAGCCCGGCTTTGCAGCGAAGAGAGGAAAGCGGCATATTCCCCGCGAAAGGCGGGAGAGCCGCGGAAAAGCAGATCGGATAGGCGTTCCCCCGCGCTGTTCAAAAAGGGGATCAACACGCGCAGGCAGTAGTCGGAAGCCGCGGGGATCAATTTTTGCAGGCCCAGGACCAGAGCGACCCCGGCCCACCACAGCAGGCATCCCAGCAGGGCGTAAAGCAGGAACAACACCATCACCGACCAGAAATTTCGCCGGGCGGAGGAATAGCGGCAGATCCATGTTACCGCCGGGCGCAGGGCGGAGGAGATACAAAGGCCCAAAAAGAAGGGAAGAGTCCACAAAAGCAGATACCGTGCGGCAAGGTAGAGGAGCAGGGCTACCCAGGCAAGGTAAAGGCTGTTGATCAGAAACTCCACTTTTTTTTGCGGCGTCACGGGCCCTCCTCCTTTTGTGCGGCGGCATATGGGGTTACTTTCCCCGACTGCCTTCCCCATTATACGGGGGTGGGGCAAAAAAGATGTGAGCCCGCAGGGGACGCCATTGTGAAAACTCCCCAATAGTTCCTGATATTTTACACAAAAGAAGCATGAATTGAATAAGACACGATCAAAATAGGAGAAAACCGAGAAAAACAGGACGTAATTTCTGAAAACAGCGGATATTCGATGATTTTAAGGGAAAAACGCCGAAAAAACCAGTTGTTTTGCCCGCGCCCATTTGATATAGTGTACTCATTCGCGAGACAAACGTATTCCGGAGGTGGACTCATGGTGGAAAATCCAAAGTATCTGATCGTAGACACCGGCGTGCTGCCGGATGTGTTCCTCCGGGTGGTGCAGGCCAAAAAGCTGCTGGCCCAGGGCCAGGCAAAAAACGCTTCGGAGGCATCCCGCATGGCGGGGATCTCCCGCAGCGCCTTTTATAAGTATAAGGATTGTGTCCACCAATACCACAGCAGGATGAGCGACAACATCGTCACCATCAACGCGACTTTGGCGGACGAGCCGGGGGTGCTCTCCAACCTGATGGCGCTGCTTTACAGCCAGGGCGGAAACATCCTTACCATCAACCAGAACATCCCGGTGGATTCTGTGGCGCCGGTGTCCATCTCCCTGAGGACGGACGGACTTTCCTGCACCGAGGACGAGCTCCTGGAACAGGCCGCGTCCCTGGCGGGTGTGGTGGATGTAAAGATCATTTCTGGCCAATGAGGCCGGTAGGGCTTTAAAATTGAAAAATCGGAGGAAACAGCAGATGAAGATCGCGGTCATGGGCCACGGCGTAGTAGGTTCCGGCGTGGTGGAGGTTTTTTACCAACACTACGAAAGCCTGACAAGAAAATCCGGCAAGGAAATGGACATCAAATATATTTTGGATCTGCGGGATTTTCCCGACAGCCCCTACCGGGATAAATTTATCAAGGACTTTTCGCTGATCGAAAACGACCCCGAGATCGGCATTGTGGTAGAGGTCATGGGCGGGCTTCATCCGGCCTACGACTACGTAAAGGCCTGCCTGGAAAAGGGAAAAAGCGTCGTCACTTCCAATAAGGAGCTGGTGGCCGCCAAAGGGGCGGAACTGCTGCATCTGGCCCGGGAGCACAACGTCAATTTCTTCTTTGAGGCCAGCGTAGGCGGGGGCATCCCCATCATCCGTCCGCTGCACCTGTGCCTTGCCGCCAACGAGATCAGTGAGATCGCGGGCATCCTCAACGGCACGACGAATTTTATCCTCACCAAAATGATCCGGGAGCAGATGTCCTTTGCGGACGCCCTGAAGCTGGCGCAGGAGCTGGGCTATGCCGAGCGCAACCCCGCCGCCGATGTGGAAGGCCAGGACGCCTGCCGCAAGATCTGTATCCTGGTTTCCCTGGCTTTTGGCCGCCATGTTTATCCCGAAGAAGTGCACACGGAGGGCATCACCAGGATCACCCTGGAAGACGTGGCCTACGCGGGCAGCTGGGGCGGCGTGATCAAGCTTATCGGCCGCGCCAAGCGCCTGGAGGGCGGTAAGGTAAGCGCTATGGTGAGCCCGGCCTTTATCCACGCCGGCAGCCAGCTTGCCTCGGTGGACGATGTGTTCAACGGGATCCTGGTGCGCGGAGACGCCACCGGCGACGTGGTCTTTTACGGAAAAGGCGCGGGCAAGCTGCCCACGGCGTCCGCCGTTGTGGCGGATGTGGTGGAGGCCGCCAAGGCCACCGGCAGCAGCCGCTCCCTTAACTGGGAAGACGGCGACGGCCACACGGTGTGCGATTGGCAAGAGACCGTGTCTGTCTTTTATATCCGCCTGAAAAGCGCCGCCTGCCAGAAGGAGCTGGTCAAACAGCTCTTTGGCGAGGTGAAACCGCTGCATCGGGACGGACAGCCCCAGGATGAGGCGGCCTTTGTGACCGGCGAGATCCTGGAAAAGGACGCCGCCGCGGGCCTTGAACAGCTGAAGGCAGCTGGCGCTGAGGTGCTGGGCTGTATCCGGGTGCTGGATTACTAAAAAGCAAAAACAAGGTTTTTTCTGCAAGAGAACCTTTGGGAAAGGATTTTGCTATGATAAAGGTGAAAATACCGGCAACCAGCGCCAACATCGGCGCGGGCTTTGATTCCCTCGGCCTGGCCCTCGACCTCTACAACGAGGTGGGGCTGGAGCTGTCCGACTCCATCGACATCGCATCCCTGGACGACGTCAAGGTGCCCTGCGGCAGTTCCAACCTGATCTATCAGAGCTTCAAGTACATTTACGACCTGTGCGATAAGCCCCTTCCGGGCCTTACCGTACGCCAGCTCAACAACATCCCCATGGCCCGTGGGCTGGGAAGTTCCTCCGCCTGCATTGTAGGCGGGCTTGTGGGGGCCAACACCCTGTTGGGGGAGCCTCTGGGCACGGACGATCTGGTCAACATCGCCGCCACCATGGAGGGGCATCCGGATAACTCCACCCCGGCCCTGCTGGGCGGGCTTGTGACCGCGGTGTTGGAGAACGGCAAGGTCTACTATGTCAAACAGGAGATCTCCGACCATTTGCAGTTTGTCGCTTTTATTCCGGATTTTGAGCTGAAGACCTCCTTTGCCCGGGCGGCGCTCCCCAAGGAGATCCCCCACAAGGACGGCGTATTCAACCTTTCCCGGGCGGCGCTGATGTCGGTGTCGCTTTATTCGGAAAAATACGAGAACCTGCGCGTGGCCGCCGACGACCGCCTGCACCAGCCCTACCGGCTGTCGCTGATCAACGGGGCCCACGAGGTGTTCGACATGGCCTACAAGCTGGGCGCCTACGCCGCTTATATCAGCGGGGCGGGCTCTACCCTGATGGCCATTGTGGACAAAAAGAATGCGGCGTTTGTCGGGGAGACCCGCAAGGGCCTGGACCGGCTGGGGCTTTGCTCCTGGAAGCTCCATTCCCTCTCGATCGACAACCGGGGCGCGCGCATCGAGGAATAAGCCAAACAAAGGGCCGCCCGGCGCGCGGCCATCCCTATCAAAACTGGAGGTATTACAATGGGTCTGATCGTTCAGAAGTTCGGCGGCACGTCGGTTGCCAATACCGAACGGATTCAGAATGTGGCGAAGATCGTCACCGATACCTATGCCGCCGGCAACAACGTCATCGTCGTTGTCTCGGCGCAGGGCGACACCACGGACGATTTTATCGAGAAAGCGGCGGAGATCAATCAAAGCCCGTCCAAACGGGAGATGGACGTCCTGCTTTCGGCGGGGGAACAGATCTCCATGTCGCTGCTGGCGATGGCGATCGAGAAACTGGGGTATCCCGTCAAATCCCTCGCCGGCTGGCAGGCCGGATTTTTGACCGATTCCAACCACGGCATGGCCCGTATCCGGCGCATCAACAACGAGCGCATCGAAAACGAGCTGGGCAAGAAAAACATCGTTATCGTGGCGGGCTTCCAGGGGCTCAACCGCTATGACGATATCACCACCCTGGGCCGGGGCGGCTCCGACACCAGCGCAGTGGCGCTGGCCGCCGCCTTCCATGCGGATCTGTGCCAGATCTACACCGATGTAGACGGCGTGTACACCGCCGACCCCCGCCTGGTCAAAACGGCGAAAAAATTGGATGAGATCTCCTACGACGAGATGCTGGAGCTGGCGACCCTGGGGGCCCAGGTGCTGCACAACCGATCGGTGGAGATGGCAAAAAAATATGGGATCAATCTCGAAGTAGTATCGAGCCTGGAAAGAAAACCCGGAACATGGGTCAAGGAGGTAACCGACGTGGAAAAAATGCTGATCAAGGGCGTAGCCCGGGATAATGACGTAGCGCGGATCTCGATCATCGGTCTGGCGGATAAGCCCGGCATCGCCTTTAGGATCTTCTCTCTTTTGGCGGCAAAAAAGATCAATGTGGATATTATCCTGCAGTCCATCGGCCGTGACGGCACCAAGGATATCAGCTTTACCGTATCGCGCTCCCACAAAGGCGCGGCCCTGGAAGCGCTGGAGGAGATCAAAAAGAACCTGGGCGCCCACGATATCGTCTGCGAGGACAATATCTCTAAAATTTCCATCGTCGGCGCCGGGATGCAGAGCAACCCCGGTGTGGCGGCCAAAATGTTCGAGGCCCTCACCGACGCCAGCATCAACATCCAGATGATCTCCACCAGCGAGATCAAGATCAGCGTCCTGATCGATATCGCCGATTCCGAGCGGGCGGTGGTTGCCATCCACGACGCATTTATGGTAGACTATATCAAGTAAGGCGGCAGCTGTGGCCACACACCGGCGCGAGGCCGGTGTGTGGCTTTTTTGCGCCGCCAAATTGAAGACGAGGTGGTTAAGATGGATTTTTCGGCTTACAGCGGCTATTTGATGGAGACGGCGAAGGAGATCCTGGCAGCCCACAGCCCCAGCGGCTATGCAAACGCGGCGGTGGAAGTGGTGCGGAAAAAAGCGGAGCAGTGCGGGTACGAGTTTTCCGTTACCCGCCGGGGCTGCGGCATCGTTACGATCCCGGGAAAGGATGGCGGCGAGGCGCGGGCCCTGCTGGCCCATGTGGACACCCTGGGCGCCATGGTGCGTTCGGTCAACGAAGAAGGCCAGATCCTCTTTACCCTGGTGGGCGGGCCGGTGGTGCCCTCCCTGGATGGGGAATACTGCATCCTGCACACCAGAAGCGGCAAGGAATACAGCGGGACGATCCTTTCCATGAGCCCGGCGGCCCATGTGTTCCCGGACGCCGCCACCCGTCCCCGCAATACAGACAACATGTATGTGCGGCTGGATGAGCCGGTGAAGGAGCGGGAGGATGTCCTGGCCCTGGGGATCGCCCCGGGAGACTATATCTTTGTGGATCCCAAGACGGAAGTGACCGAAAGCGGATATCTCAAATCTCGCTTTATCGACGACAAGGGGAGCGCCGCCTGCCTGCTGACCCTGATGAAGCTCATGAGCGACCATGGGCTGACGCCGGAACACAAGCTCTATCTGATCTTTACCGTTTATGAAGAGGTGGGCAATGGCGCGGCCTGGCTGCCCGGGGATATCACCGAGATGCTGGCGGCGGATATGGGCTGCGTGGGGCTGGATCTCTCTTGTACGGAGCAGCAGGTCTCCATTTGCGCCAAAGATTCTGCGGGCCCCTACGATTATGGAATTACCACCAGGCTGGTGGAGCTGGCCAAGGCGAACCAGATCGATTACGCTGTGGATATCTATCCCTTTTACAGCTCGGACGTCACGGTGGCCTGGCGCGCGGGCCACGATATCCCGGCGGGCCTGGTGGGCCCCGGCGTCCACGCGTCCCACGGGATGGAACGCACCCATCGGGACGGCATGATGAATACGGTGCGCCTGCTGGCGGCCTATCTGGGCCTGTAAGAGGCGAAAAAACGACGAGGCGGAAGCATCATGCTTCCGCCTCGCCGGCATATTGGGGGTGTGTAGGCTCAGCCATGGGCCCGGTCGTACATTCGCCCGTCAGAGTTGATCAGGACAGGATAAGGCGCGCCGTCCTTGGAGGGCAGGTAGTCGTCCATCCACTGCAGGGTGATGGGCTGGATGAAGGCGCGGCAGCATTCCGGCATCAAAAACGAGGTGCCGCCGGGCAGATAGTGCACCAAAGCCTGGTTGTCCCGGCGTTCGATGCGGAGAATAAAGGCGGCGGGGTGGATCACGCTGATGGATTGACTTGTTGTGTTCATATTCATATTCCCTCTCCTTCTATCTTCTGTCTTGCTCTCACCTTGGAGCCATGGCTGTATTGTAGCATGGCCCGATGGAAAAACATGTCGAACGCTGTCGAGGTGCTTGCCTTTTTTAGGATATTCTGTGATTTTGTTCAGGACGATAGGGAAAAAGGGAAAATGCCGCCTGTTTTTATGCGTTTGCGGCGGAGAAAAAACGGCGCCCGCCGCCACAGGCGGCAGACGCCGTTAAAAAGGGCCGCAAGGGATCAGATGGCGCGGGTGCAGCGGCGAAGCCAATCGGCCTCTTCGCCGGTGAAATAGGGCGAGAGCTTTTCGAATACCATGGCGTGGTAGCGGTTGAGGTAGTCCTTTTCCGGGGCGGACATCAGCTCCGGGATGATCCCGTCCAGGTCGATGGGCGCATAGGTGATGTTCTCAAACTCCATAAACTGGCCGTACTCGTTTTTCACGCCATTTTGGCATACCAGCTCGTTTTCGATGCGGATGCCGTGGCTGCCCTCGATATAGATGCCGGGCTCGTCGGTGGTGACCATACCCGCCTCCAGCACGCAGCTGTCGTTGCGCTCGGGGACGATCTTCCAGCGGAAGCCGTTGGGGGCCTCGTGGACGCCCAGCAGAAAGCCGACGCCGTGGCCGGTGCCGCATTTATAATCCAGATCCAGCTCCCAAATGGGGCCGCGGGCCAGGTAATCCAGGTTGATGCCGCGGCAGCCATAGAGGAATTTGGCGCGGGCCAGGTTTAGGTTGCCGCGCACGACGGCTGTAAAATGGCGGCGGATCTCGTCGGAGACAGGGCCCAGCACCATGGTACGGGTGATATCGGTGGTGCCCTCAAAATACTGTCCACCAGAATCCACCAGCAGCATGCCCTCCGGCAGGATGGCGGCGCTGCTTTCCGGCGTGGCGCTATAGTGCATCATGGCGGCGTTGGCCTTGTAAGCGGCGATCATGTCAAAGCTGGGCTCGATATAGCCCTCCTGGGCCCGGCGGCAGCCCTCCAGATATTCGGCGGCGGTGAGCTCCGTCATCGGCTCCTTCCCGACCCGGGTCTTGAGCCAGTACATAAATTTTGTGAAGGCCACGCCGTCTTTAAGATGGGAGCGGCGCAGGTTTTCAATTTCTGTCTCGTTTTTGACAGCCTTAAAAGGGGTGGTGGGATTGACCGCTTCAACGGTGGACACCCCCTGCCCCAAGGAGCGCACCAAAGCGTAGTTCACCTTGTGCGGATCCAGCAGCACGGCTTCCCCGGCGGGGATATGGCACAGGTCCCGGTAGACCTGTTCATACGGAAGGGTCTCCACGCCGTCGGCGGAAAGGGCGGCGCAGATCTCGGGATCCAGGGCGCGGGGGTTGCAGTAAAGGGCTGCTTTTTCGTCGGAGAGCAGGAAATAGGAAAGCACCATGGGGTTGCATTCCACGTCGTTGCCGCGCAGGTTCAGCAGCCAGGCGATGTCATCCAGGGAGGTAATGAGGTGGAACCCGGCGTGAAGCTCCGCCATGCGGCTGCGCAGACGGGCCAGCTTGCTGGCCGCACCCTCGCCGCAGTAGCGGACATCCAGCAGAAAGGCGGGCTCGCAGGAAAGGGCGGGGCGGTTTTCCCAGATCTCGCCGACCAGATCCCGTTCAGTTGAGAACGAGATCTTCAGAGGGGCCAGACGTTTTTCCAGGTCCCGCGCGGTGGCGCAGCAGACCACCCGGCCGTCAAAGCCAAGGACGCCGCCCTGAGGAAGGTTTTTTTCCAGGTATTCCTCCAGGGTGGGGTAACCCTCCTCGCCCATTTTTTGCAGGATCACGCCGCCGGGGGCCAGCTGGGCGGCAGCCTGGATAAAATAGCGCCCGTCGGTCCACAGGCAGGCTTCCTTCTGGGTGACCACCATGACGCCGGCGGAGCCGGTGAAGCCGGACATGTATTCCCTTGCTTTGAAATACTCCCCCACATATTCCGATTCGTGGAAATCGGCGGTGGGGATCAGGTAGGCGTCGACGCCGGATCGCTCCATCAGGGCGCGCAGGCGCTCAATCCGTTGTTTGATCATGAAAGATTCCTCCGTATCTCCCTGCAAAGGGATCATTTCCTTCTATTATAATGCCTTTCCGGCGGGAAAACAATCGCCGGAAAGAGAGCGAGGCGGAGAAAGAAAAAATTTCAGAAAATCGGGACTTATCAGAATTTTATCCGGGATGACTGCCAATTGCAAAAAGAAAATAGGAGCAAACCGCAAAATCATCAAAAAAACCATATGCTTTTTTCACAATTGGAACGTGGGAAAGCGGACAATTTTGGTGGAACCATACATTTTAGCGCTGTAAAGGGGACAATCGCTTGACAGTGGGGCGCAAAAAGTTTACTATTGCTTCATAATTCATAAAGAAAAGGGGAGAGAACTTATGAAAAAGTTCCTCGGTATCGCGCTTTCCGCGCTGCTCATCGCCGGCCTTATGGGCGGCTGCGGCGCCAAGGCCAATGAAAATGAGATCAAGATCGGCATCAACTACGAGCTTTCCGGGGCGGTGGCCACCTATGGCCAGAGCTCTGTAGACGGCATCCTGATGGCCATTGACGAGATCAACGCCGCCGGTGGCATCAACGGAAAGACTATCGTTCCCGTAAAATCCGATAACAAATCCGAGCCTGCCGAAGCCACGACCCTGGCCAACAAGCTGATGACCCAGGATAAGGTCATCGCCATCCTCGGCCCGGCCACCTCCGGTTCCTTCAAGGCGGAGATCCCGGTTGCCGAAAAGAACAAAGTCCCGGTCATCACCGGTTCCGCCACCGCTGACGACGTCACCGTCGACCTGGTGGACGGGCAGGTACAGTACAACGACGACGGCTCTGTCAAGGGCCTTAAGGAATACGCGTTCCGCATCTGCTTCAGCGATTCCTATCAGGGCAGCGCCATGGCCGCTTTTGCCGCGGAGAACCTTTCCGCGAAAAAGGCTGTGATCATCAAGGATACCTCCAGCGATTACGGCAAGGGCCTGGCTGCCAACTTCCTCAGCACCTTTATGGAAAAGGGCGGCGAGGTCGTGGCGGAGGAAGCCTATGTTTCCGGCAATACCGATTTTAACGGCATCCTGACGAAGATCAAAGGCATGGAGTTCGACGTGATCTACATCCCCGGTTATTATCAGGAAGCCGGGCTTATCATCAAACAGGCCCGCGCCCAGGGTATCACCGACCCCATCCTGGGAGCGGACGGTTTTGATTCCCCCACTCTGGTGGAGTTGGCCGGTGCCGACGCCCTCAATGACGTTTATTACACCAACCACTATTCTTCTTTGGACGAGGACCCCATGGTCGTTAAGTTCATTGCGGATTACACCGCCAAATATGGCAAAGAGCCCGACGCCTTCAACGCCCTGGGCTACGATCTTGCCAAATTTGTCTGCGACGGCCTTTCCCGCTGCGAGACCCTGGATTCTGAATCCCTGAAAAACGCTCTGGCCTCCACCGAGAATTTCACGGGCGTCACCGGCTCCTTCAGCGTGGACGAGAAGCACAACCCCGTTAAATCCATCGTGGTCATCGGCCTGAAAAACGGCGAGCAGGACAGCAGCGTCAAGGTCTCTGCCTGATTTTTAGCGTCAGCTGAACACAAAAACGAATCAGTGAGGGCGAATTTCGTCCTCACTGATCTGTATTTTTATCGTTTTCCTTTGCGCGGTTCCCAAAGCGCCCCGCGGGCGCGCTTGGGCCGGAGCCTCCAACGTCAGTTTGCAGAAAGAAGGGAGCGTCAACTTGGAACAGTTCCTGCAACAGCTCATCAACGGGCTTTCTCTGGGCAGCATCTATGCCCTGATCGCCCTGGGGTATACCATGGTGTACGGTATCATCAAGCTGATCAACTTTGCCCACTGCGACGTTTACATGATCGGCGCCTATGTGGGATATGCCTGTATGACCTATTTCCACCTGGGCCTTCTGCCCTCCATGCTGATCGCCATGGCGGCGTGCACTCTGCTGGGCATGGCCATTGAAAAGATCGCCTACAAGCCCCTGCGCAACGCCACCCGCATCGCGGTGCTGATCACGGCGCTGGGCGTCTCCATGTTTTTGGAATACGGCACCATGTTCTTTGTCAAGGCGGAGGTGCGCGCGTATCCTTCCATGACGGGCTGGATGGCGCAAAGCTTCCAGGTGGGCGGCGTCAACATCAGCATGCTCCAGGTCATCATCATGGCGGTGACGGTGATCCTGATGATCCTGCTTCAGTTTATCGTCAAACGCACCCGGGTGGGGCGCGCCATGCGGGCGGTCTCCCTGGATAAGGACGCGGCGGAACTCATGGGCATCAACGTCAACTCCACCATCTCCTTTACCTTTGCCCTGGGCTCTGCCCTGGCGGGGGCCGCTGGCGTTTTGGTGGGCGTTTACTACAACTCCATTAACCCGCTGATGGGCATGCTGCCCGGCATCAAGGCCTTCGTGGCGGCGGTGTTCGGCGGCATCGGCCTGATCCCCGGGGCTATGGTGGGCGGTTACGCCATCGGCATGATCGAGACCATGGTGGACGGCTACGGCAACTCCCTTTACAAGGACGCGGTGGTTTTTGCCATCTTGATTCTGATCCTGATCGTCAAGCCTGCCGGGCTCCTTGGCAAGAACACGAGAGAGAAGGTGTGACCGGGCGATGAAAAACATGTTACAAAAGAGATGGCTAAAGACCCTGCTCTCCCTGGTCGCCGCCTACGGCGTGGTGCAGCTGCTTATTGCGGTGGGCGTGATCAACGATTACATCCAGGCGACCATTGCCACCATCTGTATCAATATGGTGCTGGCGGTGAGCCTGAACCTCATCACCGGTTTTACCGGGCAGTTTTCCCTGGGCCATGCGGGCTTTATGTCCATAGGGGCCTATGTCTGCGGCATCATCACCGTGGCGAACCCCACCCTGCCGGGCTTTTTGCTGGGCACGCTGGCGGGCGCTGTGACGGCGGCGGTGGTGGGCTTTCTGGTGGGGCTGCCCACCCTGCGCTTGCGCGGGGATTACCTGGCCATTGCCACCCTGGGCATGTCGGAGATCATCCGCATCGTGTTTTTGAATATGCAGATCACCAATGGCGCCGCCGGGCTTAACGGCATCCCCCAGTTTGTCAACTGGACCTGGATGTTCCTCTTTACCGCGGGGACGATCCTGCTGATCGTTAACTTTCTCCATTCCTCCCACGGCCGGGCCTGTATCTCGATCCGCGAAGATGAGATCGCCGCGGAGGCCATGGGCATCAACACCACCAAATACAAGGTGATGTCTTTCACCATCGGAGCCTTTTTTGCCGGGGTGGCGGGGGCGATGTACGCCTCCTATTTCTACTTTTTAAAGCCGGACCTGTTCAATTTCCAAAAGTCGGTGGATATTCTGGTTATTGTGGTGCTGGGCGGCATGGGGAGCATTTCCGGCTCCATCATCGCGGCGGTGCTGCTGGCCGTGATCTCCACGGTGCTGCAGTCCTTCCCGGAGCTGCGCATGGTCATCTATTCCCTGGTTTTGGTGATCATCATGATCTTCCGTCCCCAGGGGCTTATGGGCTCCCGGGAAATCTCCGCCGCGCTGTTTCGTAAGTGGGGCGAGGGGCTCAAACGCGTCTTTGGCAAAGAGAAAGAGAGGGTTTAGAAATGGCGATCTTATCGGTTAAAAAGCTGACTAAATCCTTCGGCGGCCTGACGGCCGTTTCCAACGTGAACATGGAGCTGCAGGAAGGGGAATTGGTGGGGCTCATCGGCCCCAACGGCGCGGGAAAAACCACGGTGTTCAACCTGCTCACCGGCGTTTACGAACCTACGGCCGGCACTGTGACCCTGACCCGCAACGGAAAAGGCAAAGAGATCCAGGGCATGAAGCCTTTTAATATCTGCAAGGCAGGCATGTCCCGGACCTTTCAGAACATCCGCCTGTTTAAGGACCTGACGGTGCTGGACAATGTGCGCATCGCCATGCATCAAAATGTAAAATACGGCCTTGCTTCCGCTTTTCTGCATCTGCCCGCCTATGCCAAGGAAGAGGCGCAGCTGGTGGAAAAATGCATGGAGCTGCTGCGGATCGTCCATCTGGACGGGAAGGCCGGCGAACTGGCCAGCAACCTTCCCTACGGCGAGCAGCGCCATCTGGAGATCGCCCGTGCGCTGGCCACCGACCCGGTGGTGCTGCTGCTGGACGAACCCGCCGCGGGCATGAACCCCGCGGAGACCGCTCAGCTCACCGAGCTTATCAGCTGGATCCGCAAAAACTTCCAGCTCACCATATTGTTGATCGAACACGACATGTCCCTGGTCATGAAGATCTGCGAGCGGATCTATGTGCTGGATTACGGCATGATCATTGCCTCCGGCACGCCGGAGGAGATCAAAGCCGACAAAAAGGTCATCGAGGCCTATCTGGGGGAGGACGTCAACGATGCTTGAGATCAAAAACATCAATGTGCATTTCGGCGTGATCCACGCTTTGAAGGACGTTTCCCTGACGGTGGAGGACGGCAAGATCGTCACCCTCATCGGCGCCAACGGGGCGGGCAAAACCACCACCCTGCGCACGGCCTCCGGGCTGAAAAAGCCCACCAGCGGTTCGATCCTTCTGGACGGCAAGGACATCACCGCCACAACGCCCCAGGCGCGCGTTAAAATGGGGATCTCCCAGGTGCCGGAAGGCCGCCGGGTGTTTTCCACCATGACTGTGCTGGAAAACCTGGAACTGGGCGCCTTCCTGCGCCGGGATAAGGACGGCATCGCCAAAGACCTGGCCACGGTGTACGAGCGTTTCCCCATCCTGGCGGACCGCAAACGGCAGGCGGCGGGCACCCTCTCCGGCGGCGAGCAGCAGATGCTGGCCATGGGCCGGGCTCTCATGAGCCGGCCGAAAATATTGTTCCTCGACGAGCCTTCCATGGGGCTCGCCCCCTTGCTGGTGCAGGAAATTTTTGATATAATCAAGGTGATCAACGAGACCGGTACCACCATTCTGCTGGTGGAGCAGAACGCTTCCATGGCGCTGCAGATCGCCCATCATGCCTATGTGATGGAGACGGGCTCCATCGTGCTTTCCGGCACCGGCGCGGAGCTTTCCCAAAGTGAGGAGATCAAAAAAGCGTATTTAGGGGGTTGAGTTTATGTTTGTACGCAGCAAGATGACGGCAAATCCCTTTACGGTTTCCCAGGACCAGACCATTCCGGACGCCCAGGAGATCATGCTGGAGCACCATGTCAAGCGCCTTCCGGTGATGAAGGGCAACCGGCTGGTGGGCGTCGTTTCCCGGCAGGATATTGCCCACGCTTCCCCCTCCAAAGCCACTTCCCTGAGCATGGGGGAATTGACCTATCTGCTGGCAAAAACGCCGATCAAGAAGGTAATGAGCAAAAACCCGGTTACCATTTCCTCCGGCGCCCTGCTGGAAGAGGCTGCCACCATGATGCGGGACAACGATGTAAGCTTCCTGCCGGTGGTGGATGACGGCGCGCTGGTGGGGATCATCACAGAGAGCGATATCTTCGACTCTTTCATCGAGCTTTTGGGCTTTCGTGAGCAAGGCACCCGCCTGACCATCGAGGCGACGGACGCCCCCGGTATCCTGGCGGGGCTTACGGGTATTTTTGGCGAACACGGGGCCAACATCACCCACGTTGCGGTATACCGCGGCGCGGGCGGCAAAAGCGACGTGGTGGTGGGCACCAACTCCCAGGACACCACGGCCATCGAGAAGGCCCTGGCGGAGAAAGGCCTGACGGTGGTGTATAAGCTGGTCAACAGCTGAGAAAAGCAGCCATAAGAAGCCAAAAGGGCGGGGAAGGGATTCTCCGCCCTTTTTTGTGCGGCGAAGTTTTTAGGCGGGGCGCAGGCCCCCGGAAGGCGCGCCAGAAAAGAAAAATCAGAAATTCACCCAGCGGACACTTTCCAGTCAAATAAATTCCAGATTGCTCCATATAATAAAGATCGTACGGCAGCGCCAAACGCTTAGAGAGAGCAAGGCAAAGCCGGCGGTAAATATTAAAGGAGGAAATGATATGAAACACATCAAAAAGCTGCTGGCCGCGATCCTGGCCGGTGCAATGTGCCTGAGCAGCGCGTCCATGGCCTTGGCCGAGGATAATTCCGGCGATTACACCGACACCGAGGGCGTCCAGGACCTGGAGCTGACCTTTACCATGGTCGACGACCTGGATCCGGAGGACCTGAAGGCTTCTATCAGCTGGGATGACGGGAAAACCTATTACGATGACGTCGACATCGACGACAATTCCGCCGGAGAGATCGTTGTCACCATCTCGTTCAAGGATTATTACGGCGTGGACGATCTTGACATCGATTTTGACCTGTCCATCAAAAAAGGGAGCACTTCCAAATATTTTAGCGCCGTAGCCCTGAGCGACGCCCCCGCCAACGGCGGATGGGCGATTGTCGAGGAAGACCAGAGAACCACCGACGACGCCTATAAGACGGTCAATGTTTCCGGTTCCTTCGGCTGGGGCTGGATCGACAGCGACAGCGAGGACACCGACGACGCGGAGCTGGTAGTCGGCGACAGCAGCGTGATCTTCGACGATGACGACATCACCTTCGGTACCTTTACTTTTGAGAATATGGACGAAGTGGAATATGCCGTTAAGATGAGCAAACAGGACGCCGTCAACATGTATGTGGACAGCAAAGTAACGGACGAGATCAAATCCATTATGAAGAAATACGAATCCGCCGATATTTCGGTGCTCAACTTTAAAGGCAACCCAGATTTCGACTTTACCGGTACCCTGACCTATTATGTCGAGGATGAAGACGAGGACTACTATTTCTATGAGATCGAGGATGGAAAGGTCGTTTCCACCGCCGCGAAATACGACGATGACGACGCCTGCTTTACCCTGAAGACCCGCACTTTGGGCACCTATATCATCTCCGATACCAAGCTGAGCACCACCAGCACCTCCGATGAGGAGACGGCCGATACCGACGCTGATACGGATACCGATACCAGCGACGATACCGAGCTGGATAACCCCGAGACCGGCTCCGTCGATTTTGTCAACGCCGCTGTCGCCCTGGGCGTTGTTTCCCTGGTAGCCGCCGGCGCTATGCTGATCCGCAAAAAATAATCTTTCCGCAACCGGAAAAAGGCGCTGCTTTTTGCAGCGCCTTTTTTGCGCGTCCGCGTTTCCAAGGCGCGGGACGTCCCGGGAAAGCCTGCGAAAGATCCATGCCCGGCGGCTATGGAAAAAAGTTCGGGAAAAGCATTAGACATCGGGGCGGCAGTGTTTTATAATATCCCCATAGCGGCAGAGCATCCAGCCCCCGCGCTCAAAACCGGGCGAAGGGGTTGGGGCCTGCTTTTTTAGCTGCAAACAGCATCCCGGCGGCCCCTCCCCACGCGCTGGGCAGGAGAGGCCGAGGCGGCTGCGCTGTATATGTAAAAAACAAACGCCATGAAACGGAGGAAAAACCATGTTGAACGCAGGAAAGCCCGGAACCGGCGGAGAGCGCTATATCCCCTATGAGGAGCGCGGGGGAGAGAGCTCGGCGGTCTATTTTACCAGGGATCTTTCGGCCGCGGGCCTTCAGAAGGTCTTCCAGAAGGTGGGCGGGAACTTGACCGGACGGATCGGCGTTAAGCTGCACACCGGCGAACAGCATGGCCCCAACATCATCCCCCGGCCCTGGGTGGAGGCGCTGCTCAAAGCCCAGCTGCCCCAGGCCAGCATCATCGAGACCAACACCTATTACGAGGGAGACCGCTATACCACCGAAAAACACCGGGAGACCCTTCAGGTAAACGGCTGGACCTTCTGCCCGGTGGATATCCTGGACGAAGACGGCGCTGTGGCCCTGCCCGTGGCGGGAGGAAAATGGTTCACCGAGATGATGGTGGGCAAAAACCTGCTGAATTACGATTCCGCCCTGATCCTGACCCATTTTAAAGGCCATACCCAAGGCGGCTTTGGCGGCTCCAACAAAAACATCGGTATCGGCTGCGCGGATGGACGCCTCGGAAAAGCCATGATCCACACAGTCCCCGGCTCCGACAACATGTGGGGGATCGCCAAAGAGGAATTTATGGAGCGCATGACCGAATCCACCAAAGCGGTGGTGGATCATTTCGGCAAAAATATCTGCTATATCAACGTGCTGCGCAACATGTCCGTCTCCTGCGACTGCGAGGGCTGCGCGGCGGCCCCGGTGGTCACCCCGAACATCGGCATTGTGGCGTCAACGGATATTTTGGCGGCGGATCAGGCCAGTGTGGATCTTGTCTACGCCCTGCGCCCCAAGGAGCATAAGGATCTGGTAGAGCGGATGCAGTCCCGTCACGGCCTGCGCCAGCTAACTTATATGAAGGAGCTGGGCATGGGCAACGACCGCTACGCCCTGTTGGATCTGGATAACGGCGGCGTGGAGATCCAGCCTGCGCTGGCTGTCCAGGATGTCCGGCCTTTTGTGCCGGGCGAAAATGATTGACCTGATGACGATGGTATCGAAGGGCTGACGGTCAAACCAAAATTTTTCGCCCCTTCGTTTTTTAAAAACAGGCAAACCTCCGCAGAACGCCGATCAGCGGCCTGCGGAGTTTTTTCGATTGCAGGAGCACATATAAAGGCAGGCCGGGCGGAGCGTTTCCGTCTTATTTGACGCATGACAGACAATTGACAGATTGACAATTTTATCCTATAATCTACAAGGTCTGTGGCGTTTGACGCGGCAGACAAAAGAAAAGAGAACGAAAAGGAAAGCGGGCCAGGCCCGTTTTGATGGAGGAAGAAATGAAAAGACTGATCTGTTTTTTGGTCGCATGTATGATGCTGTTTGTCATGGCGGGCTGCGCCCGTCTGCCCTTTGGCCGGGCCAGCGAGGCGGAGCCTTCCCAGGAGCCGTCCCAGAGCCAGGAAGAGCCCTCTTCTGAGGAGCCCTCTTCCGAGGAATCCTCTTCCGAAGAGGCGTCCTCCGAGGCCTCTGAGCCCGAGAGCGCCCCTGCGGGAGCTGCGGATGTATCCGGCGCTGTAAAAGGGGCCGACACCACCGAAACCGCCCCTGCCGCGCTGGGCCAGTGGACTGAAACTGCCCATTATGCCACCGAAGATAAGACCTATCACACCGTGTATGTCCGCGTGAACAAGGTAACCACGCAGACGGCGGACGGCGCCTATGTGCAGTCGGTCATCGACCAGCACAACGGCTGCAGCTACGATTTTGAGCAGATCGATGTGGCACAGCTGGATCTGCCCAGTGATGTGGAGCTTTGTGTGCTGGATTACGAAGTCTATGTTCCTGCGGAGTTCCCCGGCCCGGATTACGGCATCGTGGCCCCCACCTTCAGCTTCTCCGCCCAGAACGTCGGCGGCGGCGGGATCCCTTCGGCGGACGGCGCTTCTGTCTACCTGGGCATGGGCATGATGGAAGATCTGAATCTGGAAAAAGACCCCGCCTACGAGCCGGGACATACCTATGCCATGCGGGGGGTCTTCGCCATGGTGAAGGGCTACGAGGGCTATGTGCTTCGGTACACCTCTTACCCGGACGGCACCAAGGAAACCTCTGTGGATACCATGTATTATGTTTGCCACAAACCTTTTTGACCGATTATCAGAAAAGCCGCCCCTCTCGCAGGGGCGGCTTTTTGCTGCCCTTTTGTCAGCGATTTTTGCGGCGGAAAGGCCCCCGCAGCAACGCGGGCGAATGAACCGGCTTGGGAGGACGGCGGCCGCCGCAGGGCAAAAATACAAAAGCCAAGGCCGGGCAGGGCACAGAAAAAAAGTAGCCCGCGGTTTCATTTTGCTGTTATTCCGGCAAAATATTTACAAATTGAAACAAATATGTTACACGCAATCTCAAGCGAAAAAATGCGTACAACGCCGAAAAGGACGCGACAGCGCGCTTTTCGCATCTTAACTTCACAGGAGGAAACATCATGAAAAAAGTACTTGCAATGGTCCTTGCTGTTGTTCTTTGCATCGGCATGGGCTCCATGGCCTTCGCCGCTGACGAGGGGGACTACACCGCCAATACCCAAGGCACTCAGGAATTTGTTTTTGCTCTTATTCTTGCGAACCAGGATCTTCGCGCCAAGGATCTGAAGGCTTCTTTGAGCTGGGAGGACGGCAAAGAGTATTTTGATTCCGTCGAGCTGGAAGATCTGACTGTAGAGGGGGACATCAATAGCCTGCAAAGAGCCTCCGTTATCCATGCCATTGTGGTGACGGTCAAATTTAAAGGCTATTACGGCGTCGACGATCTGGACGTCAAATTTGACTTTTCCCTCAAAAAAGGCTCCGCCAAACAGGAGATTTTGGCTGGAGATATGGGAGAGAGCCCCATACAGGGCATCGGTGGGCCTGATAATCAGAAAACGATCACCTTCGGCGGCACCTTCGGCTGGGGCGCCCCTGCGGACCAGGACGACCCCGACGACGACACCGTTTTGATCGATCCGGATGAGGGCCTGGTGATCTTTGACGACGAAGACGTTAAATTCACCACCTTTGAGTTCAACAACCTGGAAGCGCTCTCTGTTGCCGGCAAAATGAGCAAACAGGGCGCTGTTAACCTGTACCTGGATACCGCCGTTACGGACGACATCAAATCCATCATGAAAAAGAACGAAAATGTCGATTTTGACGTCATCGATTTCCGCGGCGCTCCCGAGTTCGATTTTACCCAGGAAGTGACCTATTCCATCGGCGACGAGGACGTCACCTACTATGTGTATGAGATCGTCAACGGCAAAGCGGTTGAAGTTGCCGCTAAGCTGAACGCCGACAAAGACGCCATGGTATGGAATACCCGTACCCTGGGCACCTACGTTGTCACCGACGGCAAGATCGAAGCCACCGCTGCCGGTTCCGCCACTGACGATGAGGGCAAAGAGAACCCCGAGACCGGCGCTGCTGATTTCATTAGCGCTGCTGTCGCCCTGGGCGCCGTTGCCCTGTATTAAAATGTAGCCCCTTCCTCTGCGGGCAACGCAGGGGGAATGTGCAGAACAAAGGCCGTCCCTTTTTGGGGACGGCCTTTGTTTTTTGGGGGCGTCCCAATTTTGCGAAAAAAGGGCGGACAGACCCCCGCCGGGGCGCAAAAGGATCATCCCGTCAAAGAAAACCAAAGCTGTCCTTGCCGCATGTTGTCTGGACGGGGGAAAATGTGGTACAATAACCATGTTCTTCAATTGACAGAAACTGATTTGGTGGTGGGAAGGCTTGCAAAAAAGATGGGTGCGGGCGCTGTTCCGCAGAAGAGTACTGGTTTCATTTTTGATTTTGGCACAGATCTTCTTTTTTGCCTATGTGCTGATCAGCGGCAGCAAAAGTTCCTCTTGGATCAGCTGGGGGCTTTCGGTCATCAGCATTTTGGTGGCGGTCTCCATTATCAACAAGCGGGAAAGGCCCGCCTACAAGCTTACCTGGATATTTCTCATCCTCGCGCTGCCCATTGTGGGCGGTTTTTTCTATTTGCTGTTTACCCGGCAGTCCGCCGCCCGGCGGTACCGCCGCCGTGCCGACCGGATCAACGCCCTGGCGGAGCCCGCTTTGCAGCAGGAGCCGCAGACCATGGAGCAGTTTTTAAAAGACGCCCCGCAATGCGCGCCGCAGGTGCGTTATCTGCAGGGGTATGCGGGGTTCCCCCTGTACCGGGATACCGAAACGGAATATTTGACGCCGGGAGAGGCCATGTTTCAGCGCCTGGTGGAGGAATTGGAAAAAGCGGAGCGGTATATCTTTTTGGAATATTTTATCATCCAGGAGGGGCGGATGTGGAACATCGTCCTGGATATCCTGCGGCGCAAGGTAAAGCAGGGGGTGGATGTCCGGCTGATCTACGACGACATGGGCTGTTTTTTGCTGTTGCCCAAAAATTACCGCCAGCAGCTGGAGGCCATGGGCATCCGCTGCACGGTGTTTAACCCCTTCCAACCGGTGCTTTCCACCATCCAGAACAACCGGGATCACCGGAAGATCACCTCCATCGACGGCAAAGTGGCCTTTACGGGAGGGATCAACCTGGCGGATGAATACATCAATGAATATGAAAAATACGGGCATTGGAAGGACGCTTCCATCCTTCTGCGCGGCCGCGCGGCCTGGAGCTTGACGGTGATGTTCCTGCAGATGTGGGATCTGTGCTGCCGGACAGAGACGGATTACAGCCGCTTTCAGCCTTGGCGGGAGGGGGAGGGCCCCTCTTATTCCGACGGCTATGTCCAGCCCTACGAGGATAGTCCTCTGGACGCGGAAAATGTGGGGGAGCATGTCTATTTGCAGATGATCAACGGCGCCCGGGATTATCTTTATATCAACACCCCCTACCTGATCGCGGACGACAATATGATCTCCGCCCTGCGCCTGGCGGCCAAAAGCGGCGTGGATGTGCGGATCGTTACGCCCCACTGCTGGGATAAGCTGCTGGTGCATATTACCACGCGCTCCTATTACCGGGAACTGATCCAGTCCGGCGTGCGGATCTATGAGTATTCCAAGGGCTTTCTGCACTCCAAAACCTTTGTCTCCGACGATCAGACGGCGACAGTCGGCACCATCAATCTGGATTTCAGAAGCCTTTACCTCCATTTTGAATGCGGCGTCTGGATGTATGGAAGCTCCGCCGTGGCGGAGGTGAAGCAGGATTTTCTGGAGACGCTGGAACAGTGCCAGGAGATCACCATGGAGGATTGCCAAAACAACTGGCTGATGCGGATGTTTCAGGATATCCTGAGGATCTTTGCGCCGCTGATGTAAAAGATCCCGTTTAAGCGGGGGCCGGAGCCTAGCTGCCCGACGGCGGGGGAAAAATGAGGGAGGCTGGCTTATGGGTATGCTGGAAATAACGATCGACATCGATTGGGGCGAGATCGACTATATGGGCCACGTAAACAATCTTTCGATTTTGCGTTATGTGCAGACGGCGCGGGTGCATTATTGCGAGCAGGTGGGGATGATGCCCTATCAGGCCAACGATGGGACGGGGCCGATCCTCGCTTCCATCGAATGCCAATACGCAGCCCCGCTGTTTTATCCGGGGAAGGTGACGGTCCAGACCGCGGTGGAACGGATCGGCGGCACCAGCATCATCATGCGCCACCGCCTTTTCAGCGGGGATGAAAGCCTGGCTGCCGAGGCCCGGGATATCCTGGTCTATTTTGATTACGATAAGGGCGAAAAGAAAGCGGTGCCGCAGGCATTGCGGGAAAAGCTGCTGGCCGTTGGCCGGGAGGGGGAAGAATGAAACGAAAATGGTGGAGCCGCCTTCTTTTGGCGGTGGGCGGGGCGCTGATCCTGGCGTCGGCGCTGTTCTCCCTCTGGCGGGATTATCAGTACAGCCAGCTGCCCCAAAGCGGGGCAGTGGGCTTTGGGGAACTTCCGGCGGGAAAGCTTGTGATAACCACCCAGCGGAAGAACTATCAGGCCCAGGAACTGACCCTCTCGATCCCCAAGCTGGGGCTGGAGACGGCGGTGCAGGACGGAACCGATTACGAGACCCTGAAAAAAGGCCCCGGGCTTTACGAATATGCGCAGCTGCCCAATGAGGAGGAACCCGGCAACGTAAGCATCGCCGGGCACCGGGATATTTTTGGATCGCATTTTTATTCCATCGATACCCTGACAAAGGGCGATCTGATCTATTTGATCTATCAGGGAAAGCTTTATACCTACGAATATGCGGAGACCAGGATCGTGGAGCCAAACGATTGGAGCGTCATTGAGAACCAGGGTCACGCCTGCGTCACGTTGACATCCTGCGACCCGATTGGAACGACCGAAAAAAGAATTATTGCGACCGGAGAATTGGTTAAAGTAGATAATTTTGACGAAAAATGTGAATTAATTTCATCCAAAGAGGCATAAAAATAGAAAATAGTGGTAAAAATATGGACGTAGACGTAAATCTACGCCCATATTTTTTTGCGTTTTTGGATGTTTTGAAAAATACAGCTCAATTTGTGACCGACGTGTGATGGCTCCATGATAGGTTGAAGGCGTAGAAATGCCCCGACCCCTGAAAAACCTCATTGTGAGAGCATAATAGACGAGACAGCCCATCGGGAATCCAGATGAATCCGGGCAAGTAAGGAGATATGGATGATGAAGAGAAACAGATGGCTCAATTTCATTTCCCTCACGCTGGCGTTTGCCCTGTGCACCAGCCCTGTATCGGTTGCGGCGGAGACCGCAGTTGGACAGGAGGATCACTCCCACGCCCATATTTTGACCGTGGAGGCAAAACGGCTGTCAGAAGTTTTGGAACAGGACGCGGAGGAAGCGCTGGAGGCCTATTCCTTTGAGAAAGCCGCGCCCATCATCCAGGAGGAGGCGGCAGCGGCTGAAGCCATCGAGGATCCCGCCGAGGAACCTGTTGAAGAACCCATCGAAGAACCCGTCGGGGAGCCTGTTGGAGAGCCAGCGGCGGAGCCCGCCGAGGAACCTGTTGGAGAGCCAGCGGCGGAGCCTATCGGGGACAAGGACGCAGAGCCGGAGCCTGCCGGAGTGGAAACCCAGGTAGCCGGTGCGGTGGCGTATGCCGAAGAGCCGGTGGATCCCGCCGGTGAGCCCGAAAATTTTGATGAGCCGGAAAAGCCCCTTGCGCAGGCGGTCACCATGGACGAGATCCTGTCGCAGAGCGGGAAAACCGTATTCACGCTGGATAAAGCCCTGATCCCCCTGATCGACAGCCTGGACTTCCCGTTTGACAGCGCCCTGCTGAAAGAGCAGGCTCTGCGGCAGCTGGAAGGCCTGCTGTTGGTAAGTTTTTATGGACACGAGGCCCTTGGCTGTGAGGACTGCCAGGCCATTGTGGCGGTGGATCCTCTCACGCGGCGGGTCGTAGCCGTCGGGGTGAACAGAGGGGCGCAGCAGCACGCTTTTGTGCTGCGCATTTTGGATGAAAACGACCGTCCGGCGGGACTTGCCAATGTCAGCGCCACCAGCACGGAGGTACAGGAAAAAACCCTGGGAGCCGGGGAATTGGCCGACGCGCTGGGCCGGGAAAACACCGAGATCATCAAGGTGAACACCGCGGCGCCAAAACAAAGCGGTGCGGCGCAGGACATCGAAGAGGAGAAGGCCCCTCAGGCGGCGGACGATAAGGATACCGGCGCGGCACAGGAGGCGCCCTCCGAAGAGCAGCCGCCCCAGACCCCGGCGGAGCCCGGCGAAGGTGAGACCCAGCCCATTGGGGAGGGTGAGCCTGCAAAGGAGGAAGAGCCCATCGCAGCGCAGGAGCCTGCGGAGAATGACAAAGCCGCGGAGGACATGGGAGCGGAAAACGCAGCGCCGGAGATGGACGCCCAGGTGGCTGGCGCATTTGTGGTATATGCCAAGGAAGAACAGGAGGGGGAGGAAGATCCCCTCGTGACCGGCGGCACCGTACTGGAAGCTGCCAGTTCCGACGGCAGCAGCGTTTTGCCGCAGCTGCGCGCCGCCAGCGGTATCGTCGTGTTGGCGGCCACCCCGTTGGCCGTTATTCCAACGGTGACCGGCGGCGAAACGATCATGGATACCTTTTTTGCCGCGGCGGTAGGTTCCAGCACCTTTACGCCGAACGTCAGCGGGAACACCCTTTCCCTGACCCAGGGCAGCAACGCCGCCAGGTTCCAGACAGGAGCCATCAGCTCAAACGCAAAGATCGATCTGACAAAATCCTTTGTGCTGCGCTCCACCTTGCAGCTTTCCAATGCCGCCGACGGCATCGCGATCGTGCTGCACAATGACCCCCGGGGAACGGCGGCTTACGGGGGACGCGGCCACGGCCTGGGTGTTTACAATGTATACGACACCGACGGCGTGGAAAACGCTTTGGTCATTGAACACGACAACTCCCGCAACGGCGAAGACGGCATGGACGACAACGACCTGGACGGTTACGCCAGCATGGGCGAAGGAAACTTCTACAAGGTATGGCAGCGCAATACGGTCCATATCGCCCTGCACGCCACCGGAAGCAACAGCACCAACCAGAGCGGGAGCAGCGGTGATATTCAGCAGAACGACTGCATGGACCGGTATGTCTTTACCACCCAGGAGGATGTGGACGCCATTAAGGGAGCGGTCTCCTCGGTGCTGTATTGGCAGGCGGCCAACGAGCCCGCCGTCGCCGGCAGCGACGGCAGCTACCATCTGGTATATCAGTTGACCGATGGGAACGGAAATGTCCGGCAGCTCAGCGCCAGCTTTACCGAGGCGCAGGTGAGAAGATATTTCGGCCTGGGCAGCGGCCCGTTAAGCGCCTATGTCGGCTACACCTCCGGAACCAACTATGACGCCCGGGATCCCAGCAGCGGGACGGCGAAAACGGATTGTTCCGTCACCTTTAACCAGTTTGCGTACCTGGGCTTCGAGCCCGCCGCCGCGATCTGGATCACGCAGGCTAACGGCGCGGCGCAGGCAGATATGCCGGCGCAGGATTCCGCCTATCTGGCCCAGGCCGGCGATGTGTTGACGGTCCGATATACATTCTCCAACAACTTTAACTTTACCGGCGGGGCCAATAGCTTCCCCTCCCATATCAAGCTGGGCGGGGGCTACGCCAATATCGACCCGGCTACCATTGCCGCCATGACCCTGGACGGAGTTCCTGTCGCCGGAAGCCTGACGGCTGGGGACGGCCTTGCCGTGACCCTGGACGACGGCAGCCATACCCTGATCTTTGAGGTGACGGTGGCAAAAACCACCGACGATTTTGGGACGCTGGGGAAGGCGGTTATCCCCCTGGTCCTGACGGCAGACGGCGTTCCCCAGGCGTTTGTCAATACGGCCACCACCGGGACGATCGTTGTAGATCCCGGCTCGGAACTGTCCGTGCACAAAACCGCGGTGGCAAAAGACCCGGCCGATCTGGATGACCCCAGCGACGACGATTACCGCACCTACCGGATCGACCTGGGGGCGGATTATTCCGGCACGACCCTTACTTCCAAAGCGCTGGATATCATACTGGTGATCGACCGTTCCGGCAGTATGCAGTACCGGGGCAGCGGCTCCAGCTACAGCAAGGACAATTATACTCTGCTGGGACAGTTTTCGGATGTCGCGGCCACGCTGGATACGACGAAGGAATATTATTACTTCCGCACCCAGGCAAACAGCCGCGACAGCCTAACGGCAACTTCCATCACGAACGCGAATTTTAACGGGCGTATGAGCTATAACGTCTTTTTGAGCAGGTGGCAGTACGGCAACGGCTCCAACACCAACAGCGTCGTGGGCCCGGGAGATTATATCTGGGCGAGGAACGACCGCCTGTGCCTGGTCAAAGACGCGGTGGATTCTTTCCTGGAGCAGGTTCCGGAGGGAAGCCGCGTCGGCATCGTCTCCTACGCCAACAACAGCAGCGTCAACGCCTCTGCCGGCGGGAAGCAGCTGCTGGATATCACCACCCGGAAAGCTCTTCTGAGAGCTGGCGTAAACGGCCTGACGCCGCTGGGCGGGACGCAGACCAACAGCGCCCTGGGTACGGCCTACGGCATCCTCAACGATCCTTCAAAGTGGGAGGAAGTCTCTTCCGGCGCCGAGACGCGCCAGAAGGTGGTAGTCCTTTTGACGGACGGCATCTACCAGGGGACTGACCCCATGCAGGAAGGCGATGTGCCGGGTTATGCCCGGCAGATCAAAGGAGCCGGGATGGAACTCTATGTCGCGGGCATCGATGTAAGCGACAGCACGGCCGATACCATGAAAGCCTGGGCATCCGGGGCCGGCGCTGCGGAAAAAGGACGGTACTTTACCAATGTCAGCACCAACGGCGCAGCGGGCCTTAACAATATGTTCCAGAACCTGACCACCATCCTCTTTGGATCCATGAATGCGGTGGTGAAGGACTACGTCGACCCCCGGTTCAACCTGGTGGACAAAAACGGCGCGGCCCTTGCGGCGGGGGATTGGATCGCAGGCGACGGGACAAAGACCACCTTTGGCGCACAAAACGCCAAGGGCGAAGTGAAATACGACGCCGGCAGGAATGAGTATTATGTGGAATGGGCGGCCAACATCGGCCACAACGCCCCGGAGGGAAGCGACGAAAGCTGGTCCGCCACGCTGTATGTCAAGGCCAAGGAGAATTATGTGGGCAACAACAACGTCCCCACCAACGGCAGCGCTTCCGGCGTCTATTATGTTTACGATACCGATCAAAACGGGTTTAGAAGCTTTGGATCCCCCAGAGTGGACGTTCCGCTGAAATATGAACTCAGCGCCAAAGACGCTTATCTCTACCTGGGCGACGCGTTCCAGGCGGCGGCCCCCGCGGCGCTGGCGTCTGATATTTCCGGCTGGATCGCAGATGAGGGTACCGGCTTTGACTACCAGGTGACGGCCCCCGCCCAGGGGACGCAGCCCACTGCCGATACCGGCTATACCCTGCGGGTGACGGTGACCCCGGCCTCGGGGACGGGAAGCGCCACGGACCTTGCCCCCACAGTCCAGAGCAAACAGTACACGGATTCTGCTGTGATCCACGTCTTAAAACCCACGATCCCCCTTACGGATACCACGGTGTTCCTGGGGGAGAGCGCCCAGCTTGCCGAGCGGGTGGGCGCTGCGGAATGGACGGTAAAAGCCCCGGAATGGGTTGCGGTGGGCAGCGCCTTGCCGCCTGTGCTGGTCTATGAGTTCTACACGCCCAGGGAAAGCGGCGTTGTGGCGGCCCCGGCGACGGCGCCCATGATGCAGGAGACCCATTACGATGTAAAAACTTACCGGCAGGACGCCCAGGACAATGCGGCGTTTGACGGCTTTGTCACCTATACCTGGAGCTGTGACAACACCGGTGCGGAGCATCTTCACGCAACTCCGATCACCGGCAACGGATGGTTTACCATCCACGTGATCTCCGGTACCCTCACCATCACCAAAACGACGGAAAAGAATTATCCCGTGGTGTTTGACGCGGTAGAAGCGGGGCAGAGCTTCATTTTTGAGGTGAAAAAGGACGGCGCCCTTATTTCCAGAGAAGTGATCACACCGGCCTACAACAGGGCCACAGGCAGGTTTGAGGGCAGTGTGACCCTGACCGGCCTTACCGCCGGCACTTATACGGTGACGGAGGATACCGCCTGGGCCTGGAGATACGACCCGGTTGGCGAACCTGCTCAGGTCAAGACCATCAGCAGCGCTACCGCCAGCGCCACAGCTGGGTTTGAAAACCGTCTGAAGAACCAGAGCTGGGTAGGCGACGCCACCTCCCAAAGCAACGTCTTTTACCGCTGAGATGAGGGAGGGGGAAGAATCGCATGAACAAAGCCTGGAAAATCACAGGAAAGATCTGTTCAGGCCTGCTGGCCATTGCGGCAGCTCTGGCGGCGGTGATCCTGGTTTTGCCCAGGGCCGTCGGATGGAAACCTTTTTCGGTGCTCAGCGGCAGCATGGAGCCAGTCTATCCGGTGGGCAGCCTGATCTACGTAAAAAGCGTACCGGCCCAGGAGATCCAGGTGGGCGACGTCATTACCTTTGCCATCAGCGAGAAGATGGCGGTGACCCACCGCGTCACCGCCATCGACGAAGCGAGGCAGCGCTTTGTGACCAAAGGCGACGCCAACGATGTGGAGGATCTTTCCCCCGTCAGCTTTCAAAACCTGATCGGCCGCCCGGTTTTCAGCATTCCCGCGCTGGGTTATGTGTCCGGGTTTCTGGAGACGGCGAGGGGGAAGATCGTGGCCATATCCGCGTTCCTTGTGCTGGCTATCCTGATGTTTCTTCCGGATGTGCTGGGCAGGCTGGACGGGAAAAAGGCGCAGGGGAAGGGGCCGGTGCAAGATAAGGAGGCGTTGAGATGAAGAAAAAGCGGTTTTTGCTGATCGCGCTGGCCTGCGTCCTGACGGCGTTGCTGGCAGGGGGAACGCTGGCCTGGATGGCAGCCTCCAAACAGGCAGACAACTCCTTTACCATCGGGCTGACCGACGCAAAGGTGGATGAGACGTTCCGCCCGGGGAAGCTGATCCCCGGGACGGATTTCACCAAACGGGTGCGGGTACAAAACGCCAACACCCTGGGAAAGGCGGTGGACGCCTATATCCGTGTGGCATTGATCCCCACCTGGCGGGATGAGGACGGGAACGGGCTGCCCTACTCCGCCCTGGAGGGGGAATATGCGGTGACGCTGAACCTTTCTGCCAGCGAAAAATGGCAGAGATCCGGCGAATATTATTACTTTATCGAGGCGGTGGCGCCCGACGCTTATACCGATTACCTTCTGGAAAGCGTCAACGCGGCGGCTGCCCCCGCCGGGGCCCATCTGGAGATCCAGATATTGGCGGATTCCATTCAGGTCGAGGGCGGCGCCGCGCAGGCGGCGTGGGGCCCTTCCATCCCGGACGCGCTCAAATCACAGGCGTGATTTTGAATAAAGGGAGCCGAAAAGTTTGATATTTATTTTAACGGAGGAATGGATCATGAAAAAGAAGATTATCGTTCTCAGTTTGGCAGCCGTCCTCTGCGCCGTCCTGGTCGTAGTCGGGACCCTCGCTTATTTTACCGACAGCGAAACTGCAACCAACACCTTTACCGTCGGCGATCTGGATATCACCCTCACCGAGACGGAATGGGATCCTGACGCCGCCCATAAGGTAGTTCCCGGAGCAAACTTCGATAAGAACCCCGTTGTCACCTTGGACGCCGGCAGCGAGGACGCCTGGATCCGCGCCCAATTTGTATTCGACGCAAAGACCGATTCCCAGCAGGCGGCCCTGGAAGCCCTGGTGGGAAGCGGCAAGATCACCCTCACCGGTCTGGCGGGCGATGGCTGGCTGAAAGACGGAGCCTATTATTACTACACCGTAAAACTGGAAGATGAGACCGGCAAAAACGCCACCAGCGCGCTGTTCACCGATGTGAACATCAGCGGAGCGGGCGTTTCTGTGGCAGATCTCGCAGGGATCTCCGGCGGCTTTGATGTGATCGTTACCGCGCAGGCCGTGCAGGTTATCAGCGATAGCTACGCCGCCGACTTTGCCGCTGCCGCCGCCGATCTGGCGGCGCTGGGGGCCTGAAAAAACGGGGGATCAGTTCTTTTTCCCGCCGGTGCGAAAGATAGGAAGCAGCAGGGCGAGGCCGCTTCGCAGGGAACGGCCCGCCGCCCTCCAGTACAATGAGGTGAATGACAATGAAAAAGAAGATCGTTTTGATCTGCGCGGCAGCCGCCCTTTGCGCTTTGTTAGTGGTAGGCGGGACCCTGGCCTACTTTACCGATTCCGAAACGGCCACCAACGTCATTACGATGGACGGCCTCGACATTACGCTTACCGAGACCGGCGCCGTTCTTGAAGACGCCGTGTACGGCAAGAACTATTCCGATATCATGCCCGGTACGGTTTTGGACAAAGACCCGACGGTCACCAACAACGACGCCCCTGTTTATTTGAGGATCAAAGTGGAGTGGCCCACCGTGGTAAACGTCCTGAACGCAGCGAAAAACTACACCTTCAGCGAGGCGGACGTACAGCATAAGATGGTGGACAGCATGACCGCAGAGGTCTCCTATGTTGACGGGATCGACCCCGACGTGTGGAAAAAAGTAGTGGCAGGCGATGACGTGTATTATTACTATATCGCGAACAACGGCGTGCTGGCAAAGGGCGCGGCTGTGACCCTGTTCGACAAAGTGGTCGTTCCCGGCGCCGGTTGGGATAACGGTTTTCAGAACGCCTCCTTCCAGATCGGCGTCACCGCCGAGGCGATCCAGACCGCCAACATCGCCTTTGACGCCGCCAACCCCGCAGCTTCCTTCGCCAGCTTTTCCTAACCCGGGGGCAGGCGCTTGTGTTTTTGCGGCGCATCTGGTATCATAACCGCAAGGCGGTTATGAGGCTTTGGCCCATTTGAAAAAGCGGTTTCGGAAAAATCAAACGGAGCGCCAACGCGCTCCCGCAAAGGAAATGGTGCAATGAAAAAGCTTCATATCAAAAAAATTGCAGGCATTTTGCTGGCCGGGGCTCTGCTGGCGGGCTTCTGCGTCACCGCCTTTGCCGAAAACGACAGCAACGTGATTTGGGAGGGCGACCCGGAAGGGATCGTGATTTCTTCCGATAGCGGATATTTGAAGGATCTCTTTCCCACCATGCGCGGCATGATGCCGGGCGACAGCCTTACGCAGACGATCGAGATCAGCAACCGTGACAGAAAGTCTGTCCGGGTGTGGCTGCGGGCCAGGGCCACCGGCCGCGCGCAGTTTGACTCGGACGAAGAATACGCGCTGGCCCAGGAATTGGTGGAAAAGCTGGAACTGGAACTTTGGCTGAAGGTGGATGACAGGCAGTCTCTGATCTACCGCGGCCCTGCCAGCGGCGTTATGCGGGAGGGCTTTGAAAACGGCTACGGCTCCATGACAGAGCAGATATTCCTGGGAAATTATGCCCGGGGCAGCGGCGCGCAGCTGTTAGCGACGGTCACGGCTCCCGCCGAGCTGGATAACCGGTACCAAAAGGCCATTGCCAAGGTGGACTGGGTCTTTACCATGGAGGATCGTTCCAAAGACAAGGACAAGGACGATGACGATGATGACGGTACGACCCCGGAATACGAGATCATCGAAGAGGACGAAGTTCCCCTGGCGAACCTTCCGGAAACAGGCAGCGGTGGCCTGGGCGCCCTTAACATGATGGGCGCGGCTTTTTTAGGCGCAGGCGTCCTGATCCGCCGCCGTGGAAAAGAGAAAAAGTAAGCTTTCACAAAAGCAGAGCGGCAAGGCCGCTCTGCTTTTGCTGCGATAGATTTTAAAAAGGTTGGAGGAATGGGTAAGAGCATGAAGGGCATGGAGATCGAACGGAAATTTTTGCTGGAGGGCTTTCCAGATCTAACGCCGGAAAGCGTTTCGGAAATGCGGCAGGGATATCTTTGCACCGATCCGGTGGTGCGGATCCGCAGCAAGGCGCAAAATGGGAAAGAGAGCTATCGGCTTTGCTTTAAGGGGAAGGGCACGCTGGTGCGGCAGGAGACAGAGCTGGAGCTGACGCCAGAGCAGTTCAAAGAGCTGGAAAAGCTGCTGCCCGCCCCCACGGTACGCAAAGAAAAACGCGTTTATCTGTTGCAGGACGGTCACCGGCTGGAGTGCAGCCGGGTGGACGCCGGAGAGCCGTCGGAGTTTTTCTATGCCGAGGTGGAGTTTGAATCGGTGGAGGAGGCCGCGGCTTTTCTTCCTCCGGATTTTTTGGGCCGCGACGTCACGGAGGAGCCGGGCTATACCATGGCGCAGTATTGGGAAAAAAAGCGCGCTGCCCAAAGGGAAGAGAAACCTTTGCCCAGGATTTTTTAAGCAGAAAAAAGCTCTGCCCACAAAAGGCAGAGCTTTTTTTGACGGAACAAACCGTTTATTTGTTGGCGGGCTCCCATTTGCAGCGGACGGGAGAGACGATGGCCTCTTCTTTTTTCAGGGCTTTAAAGGCATTGTCAATGTCCTTGCGGTCCAGGCCAGACAGCTTTTCCACTTCGCCGGCGCTGACGGGTTTTCCGGCTTCTTTCATAACTTCCAGTACCTTTTCTTTGACATCCATGATAAAACCTCCTGCTGATTTTAAATTTGTTTATTGTTGCAGGGCCCTGGGCCCGGCGGCTGTAAAATAAGTTTTGCGGGCGGCGGGAGCCGGGAGAGACGGCCGCTGCGGTATGGCAGACGCCGTTGCCCACAGGCGCGAAGCGCAAATAGGATCATGGGCCATGCCCGCAGGGCGGCCATATAATAAAGTATAATAACTACAATGTAGTTATTATACCACGGCGGGCGGCAAAATAAAAGGGCTTTTTATACTTTTTTGGTTTAATTTAGATGAGACATTTGGAGGCTTGCTTTTTCCGGCTTCATCCGATATACTGGCACACAGACCATTAGGAAAAGAGGACGAGACGATGAAGCCCTTGATCGGCATCACCACCAATTATTCTTTAGACGATCAGCCGGGGATCTACAGCGGATTGGGAGAAAAATTTCAGCAATGGAATCTTTTGGCGAACGATTATGTCCGCTCCGTGGAGCTTGCGGGAGGAATTCCCGTTATCCTGCCCCTGTGCCGGGAGAGCTCTGTGGCCCTGGCCCTGTTAGAGCGCGTTGACGGCGTGATCTTTTCAGGCGGAAACGACCTGAACCCTCTTTGCTATGGAGAAGCCAACGGCGGGAAAGTGGGGGCCATCCAGCCCACGAGGGATAGGCAGGAGCTGGCGCTTTTGCGCGCGGCCCTTGAGACGGAAATTCCAGTGCTTGGGATCTGCCGCGGCCTCCAGCTCTTTAATGTGGCGCTGGGCGGGACGCTGTATCAGGACATGCCATCCCAGGGACTGCCTGCCCACACCATTTCTGCGGTGCCGATGCAGGAGACCTCCCATATGGTGCGTTTGCAGGGGGCCATTGCCCAGATCATGGGAACCGACCGAACAGACGTCAACTCCTTCCACCATCAGTGCCTTAAAAAGGTCGCCGAGCCTTGGCTCCCCCTGGCCTGGGATGAAAACTGCGAGCAGGTGGTGGAAGCCATTGTGCATAAAACGCGCAAAGCCTTTACCCTGGCGGTCCAGTGGCATCCCGAGACCCTGGCGGACCGCTACCCCCGGCATCTGGCGATCTTTCAGGCCCTTGTCGCCGCGGCAGAGCGGTATGGGGCAGGCGCTTGACAAGAGCCGGTTGGGGATGCTATAATCTTTCCGCTGAGTCAAAGCCTTGTTTTGTCCGCCGAAGGGTGGGCCGAAAGCGCCTGAACAAATGCCGGCAGGAAGCCGGCCGGCGCGGGGAACGGGCCTGAAGCAGCCTATGATTTTTACCATAACGCCGCAACGGTCATCAGTGTGCCACGAAGGTGCCTGCGCTCCTGCAAGGAGGGCAAGTATGTTGTGGCACTTATTTTTTTGGAGGAATTCAGATGACGACCACAAGATCTAATGTTTACCGTTTGGTGCTGGCGGCGCTGTTTGTGGCGCTGGGGCTGGTCATGCCTTTTCTCACCGGACAGATCCCGCAGTTTGGCTCCATGCTGCTGCCGATGCATCTTCCGGTGCTGCTGTGCGGCTTTGTGCTGGGCTGGAAATACGGCCTGGCAGTAGGCGCCCTGGTGCCGATCCTGCGCAGCGTCTGCTTCGGAATGCCGCCGATGTACCCGACGGCGGTGTCGATGATGTTTGAACTGGCGGCTTACGGGCTGCTTTGTGGGCTGCTGTACCAGCTTCTGCCCAAAAAGGTCATCAACATCTATGTTTCCCTGATCGGCGCGATGCTGGGCGGCAGGGTCGTCTGGGGCGTTGTCCGCTGGCTGATGATGGCCGGGGGAGTGGAATTCGGCTGGCAGGCGTTTATCGCCGGGGCCTTTGTCCAGGCGGTCCCGGGCATCCTTGTACAGATCGTCTTGATCCCGCTGCTGGTGCTGGTTTTGGAAAAAAGCAAGGTATTGAGGAAGATTTGAGCCATGAAAGAAATTTTGCTGGAACATTTCCGTCGTTATCCCCATATGCAGGCGCAGGATATTTTTAAGCTTTTGCATCAAAGCGAATATGGCGGAGGGCATTTGGTGCGGGATAGCGCGTCTGCCCTTCAGCGCCTGCGGGCCGAGTGCGAAGCCTCTCCGCCGGATGCAAAAAACCGGTTTGAAGAGATCGGCAGCGGGCTTTGCCGGCTGTATCTGGCGCGGGAAATGGCGCTCTCTCCAGAGACGGTAAACGCCGCCTTTGTGGCCGACGCCAATACTCCCCGGGGCTGTGCGCAGGGCATGGAGGAAAAATTCCGGCAGGTTTTGGAGCTTTGCCGGGCGGGGTCGGCGGCTGTTTCAGAAAAGGAGCTGCTGCCCGCCTGGGAGCGGTATCGTCTGGCCGGGTTTCCGGCGGTGAGCCACAGCGAGGAATACCGCCGCCGTTACCGCCCGTCCTACCGGGTGATGAGCCTTGATATGAAACGGTTTTTCCCCGTGTTTTGCGCGGTGGACAGGCTTTTGAAAGAAAATGGCCGCGTCTTGGTGGCGATCGACGGCTGCAGCGGCAGCGGGAAAAGCCATCTGGGACAGCGTCTTTCCCAGGTGTACGGCTGCGCGGTGTTCCACATGGACGATTATTTCCTGCAAAATAGCCAGCGCACGGCGCAGCGCCTGGCGGAGCCCGGCGGCAACATCGATTATGAGCGCTTTGAAGAAGAGGTGATTCGCGGTGTAGCCGCAGGCGGCCCGGTGGCTTTCCGCCGATTTGACTGCGCCACCCGCACGCTCCAGCCCTGGCAAAGCGTTTCGCCGTCTCCCCTGACCGTTTTGGAGGGCGTTTACAGCCAGCATCCCCGCTGGAGAGAGCGCCTGGATCTGAAGATCCTGCTGCGGGTGGCCCCGCAGACGCAGCGGGAGCGTATTCTTCAGCGCAACGGCGCCGCCATGCTCCGGCGTTTTGAGGAAGAATGGATCCCGCTGGAAAACCGTTACTTTGTTGCCTGTGATCTTGCGGGCGGCAGCGACTTGATCTTGGATACAGACTAAAAAAGCGACCTGTCCGGGCATTTTTCCCCGGCGGGTCGCTTTTGCAAAGCGTTAAAATGGTTAGGCTTTTTCTAAATAGGCGGCGGCCTGCTGGACGGCCAGCTGAACGCTTTCCGCCACGGAGAGGTTTTCTGTCCCCACCACCTGGTTGTTGCATTTTCCGCTGGGCAGAAAGATCTTTTGAGCGCGGCAGCTGCCTACCGCTTCGGCCATTTTGGGGGTCACTTCCCCCAAAAGCGCGTTGGCGATGACGATGCCGATGGGGCCGATGATCAGGTCGGCGTCGGGGCAGTTATGCAGGATGGGGTTTTCCCCCGTGGCGCCAAAATCCGCCCCCGCTTTGAGCATGGTGGCGGTGGCGATGCTGTTGGTGCCAAGGGCGTATAAAGGCTGCTGGGGATAGAGCCGTTTGAGCTGTTCGGTAATGCTTTTGCCAAGGCGTCCACCCTGGCCGTCGATGATGAGAATTTTCATGGCTCTCTCCTTTTTCTGGGGACGGCTGCCCGTCGGGGCGGGCAAAACGCCGCAGTCTGCTTTTGGCCCTCCAAAGGGGGGAAGGCGCGGATCGTTGGCCATGCCCGCCGGGCGGCCAAAAAAATCAAGTATAATAACTATATTGTAGTTATTATACCACGGCGGGGCGGGGCTGACAACAGATGGCGGAGGGATCCGTGCGGCGGGGAATGGACGAAAAGAGAGCTTTGTGGTATGATAAGCGAGTGAATACAGAAAATACCCATGCTTTTTGCAATAAAACAGGCGCCTGGCGCATTGACTGATTGGGGGGAGAAAAATGCTGTTGTTTTGCAGCGTGCTGCAGCCGGAACCGCCGGAAAGGCCGCAGAAGCTGGTCATAGACGAAGAACTCTTCGTCCGCATCGGCCGGGAGGACCCGCAGGCCTTTGAACAGCTGTATCGCCTGACCGAGAAAGCGGTGTACGCTTACGCCCTTTCGATCCTACGGCATCCCGCCGACGCCCAGGACGTCATGATGGAGACTTATCTCCGTATTCGGGAGTGCGCCCATCTTTATAGGCCCATGGGTAAGCCCCTGGCCTGGATCTTCACCATAGTCCGCAACCTCTGCCTAATGAAGCTGCGGGCCGGAAAACGGCTTTGGGACAGAGAATATGAGGATCTGGAAAACGACCCGGAATTTTCCTGCGTCACAGACAGGGAGGACCGCATTGTTTTAAGCTCCGCGCTGCAGATCTTGGACGAGACGGAGCGGGAGATCGTGCTGCTGCACGCCGTGTCCGGGCTTCGGCATCAGGAGATCGCCCGAAGCCTTTCGATGAACCTTTCCACGGTGCTTTCCAAATACCACCGAAGCCTGAAAAAACTCAAAAAACATTTGCTGGAACAGGAGGGATATCATGCGTGACCAAGAGATCAACCAAAGGCTGGCCCGGGCTGCGGGGCAGCTGATCCCCGATGTCCTGCAGGAGGTATCCTCCCGGCCGGTGCAGAAAATGCAGGCCTGCGACCTGATGGACGGGCAGGCTCCGGCGCGCCGCCAAAAGGTGCGGTGGGTGCCGGCCCTGGCCGGGCTGCTGCTTACGGCGGCGCTGCTGCTGGGCTGGTATGGCTTTTTAGATGCGGACAGCATCATTGATATCGACGTGAACCCCAGCATCGAGCTGACCACCAACCGCCAGGATAAGGTGATCCGCGTTCAGGCCCTCAACGAGGACGCAACCGCCGTTTTGGGCGGAATGGACCTGCGTCGGGTGGATCTGGAGGTGGCGGTGAACGCCATTTTGGGGTCTATGGTACAGAAGGGCTATATGGCTGGGGAGGGCGGAGCCATTTTGGTATCCGTGGAAAACCGTGATCCAAAGAAAGCGCTGGAATTGCAGCAGAGGCTGAGCCAGAGCATTGCCGCCGACCTTGGGGCCAGCAACCTTTCTCCCACGGTGCTCAACCAGACGGTCAGCGCGGATCAGACCCTTCGGGAGGAGGCGGCCGCCCTGCGGATCTCCTGCGGCAAGATGAGCCTGATCCAAAAGGTAAACGCCCGGGATGATTCCCTTTCGCTGCAGCAGCTTTCCCAAATGACGGTTTCGGAGATCGTGAAATATTGCGCCGAGCATGGCCTGGAACTGGACGATGTGGAGGACTATATCTGGGGCGATGACGATGACGATGATGATGACGGCCTCGACGATGATGATGACGACGATGACGATGATGATGACGGCCATGACGACGATGAAGACGACGGCCCCCGGCAGGGAATAGAGGCCTTCGCAGCGGGGCAGGGCGCTTCCTCCTCCGCGCCCTTGGGACAGAACGGCGCGCCGGAAAACGCCGGTGATGAGCGGGAAGACGGCCGCGATGAGAGGGACGTCGGTGAGGACAGCGACGGCGACGACGGCGTTTTCGAAGATGACGACGGCCACGACGATGATGACCATGACGGCGGCCATGACGAGGACTGACCGCGGCGGTTCTTTGCAAAAAGCAGAAAAAGGTGTGCGGCCCAAAAGGCCGCACACCTTTTTTGTGCAAAACAAAGGGGCTTAACCGGCGGATTCCTCCTGCCAGCCGGTACGTACCAGCAGCACCAGGGCGGCGCAGACAGCGCACAGCCCAATTGCCAGCAGAAAAGGATATTCCTGATTAGAATCGCTAAGGCTGCCGATGAAGCTGCCAAAGGGGGAAGTCAGGCCCAGGGTGATGACGAAGATCATGCCAAAGATCCGGGCGCGGTCGTGCTTATCCACAAATAGGGTGAGCAGGGCGTCCTTGCGGGGAGAGATGAAGGCGAAAGCCACGGCCTCCAGCACCACATAGACGGCGAGCCCAGCCAAAGAGAACCGGGAGAGGATCAGGGAGAGAAAGGCCAGAATATAAATGCCCATCCCCGCAGCCAATACGGGACGGTAAGGCAGATGGTTGACCCAATTTTGGAAACCCAGCATAAACAGCAGCAGCAGCCCTGCGCGGACGATGGAGACATACCCCATCAGCGTTTCCGAAAGGCCCAGGGTCTGGGTGACGTAAAGAGAGACAAAGTTATTGGATATCACGGTGATCACATTGACGATGATGAGGATGGCCAGCAGCAAAAAGGTGGCGGGGGTGCGGAAGATCTGCCGAAGGACGCCCCGGTAGCTGCCCAACATCCCAAGCCAGGAGACATTCCGGGTCTCCTCCATGCGTTGGCGGCCCATGTCCGTTTCGTGGGAAAAGCGAAAGAGAAAAATGGCTTTGGCGGACATGGAAAAAGCCGCGATCAGATACAGCACCCGCATGGTGGGGACCAGAGAGCAGAGCTGGACGAAAAAGATAGAGATAGGCGAGAGAAAGCTGGCGGACTGGGAAATAAGATAAAACCCTGTATAGGCAAAAGAAAG
>JAQVCU010000065.1 GCA_028689635.1 Oscillospiraceae bacterium | reverse complement strand
CCGTTACGGTAGAGGTGAGGGAGCGGGTCATGCCGCCCGAAATGTATCTGGACGACGATAAGCCCTGTAATATTGTGGCCCGAAGCACGGGGCACCTTCTATCTGTCGAGGCATACGAAGGGCAAAGGCTGGTAAAGGCGGGCGATTCCGTTGTGGAGGGGGATCTTTTGGTCAGCGGGATCATCGAGGACGCTAAGGGAAAAACGCAGATCAAGCACGCCCGGGCAAAGATCATGGCGCGCACAAAATATGAGCTTTCGGCCGAAGTGCCGCTGACGCAAACGGTACGGGAAATGACAGGGGAGGGCGCCGTCCGGTTTTCGATCCGGGTGTTGGCAGCGGAACTGCCCCTTTATTGGAGAAAAGACTGGCCGGGCCTTTACGAGCAGCGCCGGACAGTGACGCCGATAACGGTTTTGGGGCTTTCCACGCCGCTGGCCCTGTGCCGCGAGGAACTGCTCTTTTATCGGGAAAGCACAAAGCAGCTCAGCCGCGTGGAGGCAAAAGAGCAGGCGCTGGCTCAGCTGGAACAGACGCAGGCGGATATGGCCGGGGAAATGACAATTTTAAGCCGAGAACTATCCGGCAAAGAGCAAAACGGGGTTTACCGCCTGACAGCAGCCTATTGGTGTGAGATGGACATTGGCCGGGAACAGGAAATATTCATAAAACAATAACACAAATTTGGTGTTATGTGCTATAATAACGGAAAACAGTTATGATCTTTTATTTTTATTGTCTGTTTGTCTGCGGCGGCAAAATGTCCCGCAAGGGCGGTATCTGTCCATTTGATGCGACGCCCCATATGGCAAAGTGAAAAAACGTTTTTGAGATTTCCCACAAGGAGGAAGATAAAATAAGATGATCGAACGCTTGGTCGATATTGAACGCATGGAACACACCCTGGAGCTGTTTGGCAGCCTGGATGAAAATATCCGTATTTTGGAAGCGGAATATCACGTGACGATCGTCAACCGTGGAACGCAGATCAAAGTGAGCGGGGAAGAAGAGCACGTCGCCATGGCCATCCGGGCGATCGAAGGGCTGCTTTCGATCCTGAATAAGGGCGAGACTCTTTCAGAGCAGAACGTGCGCTATGTGATGAGCCTTGTGGCAGAGGGCAGCGAGGAAAAGATTGCCACTCTTGGCAGCGACTGCATCTGCATCACCGCCAAAGGGAAGCCGGTTAAGCCCAAGACCCTTGGACAGAAAAGCTACGTCGAGGCCATTCGTCAAAACACCATTGTTTTGGGCGTTGGCCCTGCCGGAACCGGTAAAACTTATCTGGCGGTTGCGATGGCGGTAAAGGCCTTTCGTGCCCACGAAGTCAACCGCATCATCCTGACCCGGCCCGCCATTGAAGCGGGGGAAAAGCTCGGTTTTCTTCCGGGCGATCTGCAAAGCAAGGTGGATCCCTATCTGCGCCCGCTGTACGACGCCCTGTTCGACATGCTGGGAGCGGAAAATTATCAAAAATATGTGGAACGCGGCAACATCGAGGTCGCACCTTTGGCCTATATGCGCGGGCGCACTCTGGATGATTCCTTTATTATTCTGGACGAAGCCCAAAACACGACGCCGGAGCAGATGAAGATGTTTCTTACCCGTTTGGGGTTTAACTCCAAAGCGGTCATTACCGGCGACGTTACCCAGATCGATCTGCCCACGGAAAAACGATCCGGGCTGGTGGAAGCGATCAAGGTTTTAAAAAATATTGACGATATCGGCATTATCCATTTCACCGAAAAGGACGTTGTACGCCACAGGCTGGTACAGGATATCATCAAGGCGTATGAAAAATACTATGAGGAGGGCAAAAAACACAGATAATATGGAAAGTGTAAAAGTTCTGATCACCAATATGCAGAAGATCATTAAGATCCCAACCGGCACCAGGCTGCTGATCCGCCGGTGCTGCCACGCCGTGCTTACCATGGAAAATTTTGAGGCTCCCGCCGAGGTGAGCGTCAGCTTTTTGGATAACGAGCAGATCCGTCAGCTCAACGCGGAGTATCGCAACAAAGATTCCGCCACCGATGTGCTTTCTTTCCCTCTGGGAGAAAAAGGGGAATACGATATCAACGGCGATACCGGCGCCTATATGCTGGGCGATATCGCCATCTCGGTGGAACGCGCCACAGAGCAGGCAGAGCAGTATGGGCATACCTTCCAGCGGGAGATCGGCTTTTTGACCGTTCACTCGATGCTCCATCTTTTGGGATACGATCACGAGGCAGGCGGCTTGGAAGCGGTCAAAATGCGGGAAAAAGAAGAATTTGCCCTTCAAAAGCTGGGGCTTAGCCGGGACGCCAGCTACACCTTTGAAGAGAATGAATAATGAATAAAGAGATCCGCAGCCTTTTTCAAAGCTTTTACAACGCATGCCGAGGGTTCCTGTACTGCGTCAACAACGAGCGCAATATCAGGATCCATATTACCGCGGCGGCGTATGTTTTGCTGTTCTCCTTTTTTTACGATTTTTCCTTTGCGCAGTACGGGGTGTTGCTGTTGGTCATCGCGCTGGTCATCGCCATGGAGATGATGAACACCTCCATCGAGGCGCTGGTCAACCTGATCTCGCCCTCTTATAGCGGTCTGGCACGCATTGCCAAAGATGTGGCGGCGGGTGCGGTGATCGTCTGTGCCGGGGCGGCCGCAGTAGTCGGCGTGCTTTATTTCTGGAATATTCCGGTGTTTGCGGCTATATTAAGCTTTTTGTGGAGTCACCCGTTCTGCCTGTTCCTGCTGCTTTTGTCCGCGGCGGGCGCCTGCTGGTTCATTTTCCGGGGGCCGGGCCGTGTGGCCAAACAACTGACAGAAAAGAAAAAACGGTGACACCGGGTCAACAAGTAAAAAAAGCCGGCTACTTTGGCGGCAGAATGGAAAATATTTATGGAAAAAACATATTCTGAATTTGTCGCGATCGTAGGCTGTCCCAATGTGGGAAAATCCAGCCTGCTCAACGCCATGGTGGGGGAGAAGGTCGCCATTGTATCAAACCGGCCCCAAACCACCCGAACCCGCATTACCGGCGTGCTGACTCAGGAAGAAACGCAGTTTGTCTTTATCGATACTCCCGGCCTTCATCGTCCCCGCACCAAGCTGAGCGAGTATATGGTCAAACAGGTGAAGGATTCCGTTGGGGATGTTGACGTGGCAGTGCTGGTGACAGAGCCCACCGGCGAAGTCCAACAGGCGGAATTAGACCTGATGGAAAGCTTCCGCGCCCGGCATCTGCCCGCTATTTTAGCGGTGAACAAGATCGATGCCCTGCAAAAAAAGCCGCAGATGATGGAAAAGATCGCCGCCCTTTCCGCGTTGTTTCCCTTTGAAGCGGTGGTGCCGATTTCCGCGCTGAAGCAGGATGGTATTGATATCCTGCTTTCCGAGATCCGGAAATTTGCGGAAGAAGGCCCTCATTATTTCCCGGACGACGCCATGACCGATCAGCCGGAGCGGGTCATTGTGGCGGAGATCATCCGTGAAAAACTGCTCAACAATATGCGCGATGAGATCCCGCATGGCACCGCGGTAATCGTGGAATCCATGAAGGAACGGGAGGACAAGGATATCACGGACATCCAGGCGGTCATCTACTGCGAGCGGGACAGCCACAAAGGGATGATCATCGGCAAAGGCGGCGCCATGCTGAAAAAGGTAGCAAGCCAGTCCAGGGAAGAGATCGAACGCTTTTTGGACATCCGCTGCAACCTGCAGTGCTGGGTCAAAACCAAGCCGGATTGGCGCAACAAGGCCGGGGCGATCAGTAATTTTGGCTATAAATAAGCACAAATCCCTCTTCCCAATGGAAAGAGGGATTTGTTTTTGCGCATCAATGCCTTAGGCGACGGCCTGACCGAAATAATCTCCGTCGAGGTATTGCCAGGGGTTGATATAAACCCCGCCCACCGACATGCCAAAATGCAGATGGTTCCCGGTGGAATACCCGGTGGTGCCAACCCGTCCAATGAGATCCCCGGTACCCAGCATGTCGCCTTCTGAGCAGCATAGTTCATCCATATGATAATACCAGCTTTTTAGGCCAAACCCGTGTTCGATCACCACAGTATTCCCCGTAAGCTGCAAAAAACCCGCATACAGCACCCTGCCGCGGTTCGGGGCCGTTACCGGCGTGCCCTGCGGCGCGGGGAAATCCACGCCGCCATGGATAGACGCGACGCCGTTGATGATACGCGTATATCCAAAGGAGCTGGAAACACGGAAGGTCTCCTGATGAATGGGAAGGGAGAATGCCCCGGACCAATACTGCGCGGCGTCGCCAGATTCTTTCAGCGGCTGGGTGGCGGCGGCATATTCCTCATTGGCTTTGGCGCTGTTGACGGTAGAATCCGCCACCGACTGGTCGACCTGGAATTCCTCCACCTCAAAGCCGCCGTCCAATACCGTAAGCGCAAAGGTCTCGGAGGCGCCGTCACAGGCAACCGTAATGGAATAATCGCCCGGTTCGGCGGAATAGCGCACCGGGAAAATCGCCATCTGCATGTCTTCATAGGGATAAAAGACCGGGATCGTCCCCAGGCTGCTCTCACCGGTGACAGAGACGCTTTCCGGTACGTTTTTGACAAAAAGGAACAGGTTATCTCCGGCTTTGACGCGCAGGGAGCTGGCGGAAAAGACGGGGAGTTCTTCGGTGGGGGCCGGGCCGGCCGTTTCTGGCGGCAAAGGGGGTTCCTGCTGCGCAGGCAGCGATCCGGCGGAGGAAACCTGCTCTTCCGAAGATTCTGTCTCAGACGATTCCGGCTCCGCCTGGGCCGGCACGGAAGGGGTAACCAGATCCGGAGAGGAAACAGCGCTATTGGAAGACGCGAACTTAGCGGACGAGGTGCAGGCGCACAAAGAGCAGGCCATGACCAGCGCCGTCAACCATATGGCAATGTGCTTCATAAGGCAGGCCCCTTTCTTGACAGGGCGCGCCGTAAACCGGCGGCCGCGCCCTTTATCTCCTTTTTCATACCATAGCACATTGTAGAGTTGGAAATCAAATCGCACCGCGCGGCACAAAGCCGCTTCCATTGACGGAGCCAGGATTCTGTGCTACTATAAATTGGATTTAAAGGGCAGAATCAACGGCTTTAACAGCTTTTTTGAGGGCGAGCCGTGCGATCTTTCACGCCGAAAGCGCCAAGGTAGGCGGGCCTAATTTTGTCAAGGCAAAAAATATGGAACTGCTGGCGTACATTCCCGTTCATAGAAATAGGGCGTCCGCAAATAATGATATGGTCCACGTTTTTGAGCGACAGGCCAAAGGCGGGATCATTTCGGCAGGCCGCGGCCGTAAAGGCGGAGCCGGGGCGGCGAGGCAAAAGCCGCGGCCCCGGTGGTGCGGAGGCAGCATGGACGCAAAGCGGGCGTGGGAGCTTTTTATGCAAACCGGCAGTGTGCGGGATTACCTCCGTTATACCAGGGCGCTTGACCAGGTGCAGCGCGGCTGGGAGCCGGAGGACGAAGGTGGGCCGGAGGAAGATGCAGATAACACAGGAAGCGATCGTTATACGGGAACGCAGCATTGGCGAGGATGACAGGCTGCTCACGCTGCTGTGCCGTCAGGAAGGCGTGATCACCGCCTATGCCCGGGGCGCCCAAAAGATGAAAAGCACCCTGGGGCCTTCCTGCGGCCTTTTGGCCTATTCCACTTTTCAGCTGTTTCACAGCCGGGAGCGTTACATAGTGGACAGGGCGGATACCATCAACCTGTTTTTCGGGCTGAGGCAGGATATTGAAAAACTGGCGCTGGCATCTTATCTGGCAGAGGTGGCCTGTGTGACAGCCCCATCCGGTCAGGACAGCGAAGCCTTTCTACGGCTGCTGCTCAACTGTTTGCATTTTTTGGAAAAAGGCGCTTTCGCGCCGGTTTTTATCAAACCGGTGTTTGAACTGCGCTGTCTTGCCATGTCCGGCTTTATGCCGGATCTGGTCGCCTGCTGCGGCTGCGGCTGCTATGAGGCGGAGAAGATGTATCTTGCCGTGAACGACGGTACGTTGTGGTGCGGAGAATGTGTTTCCGGCCCAGAGGCAAAATACATGGCGCTGACGCCCGGCGTGCTGGCAGCGATGCGGCATGTGATCTATTCTGAGCTTCCGAAGCTTTTTTCCTTCCGGCTTTCGGACGAGGGGATCCGCTATTTGGGGCGGGTGTGCGAGGCTTATTTTCTTGCCCAGATGGGGCAGGGCTTTCAGACATTGGATTTTTATCACAGCCTTTCGGGCATGGAAGCCTGGGCGGCTGCTAATTTGCCAGACCGGGCAAAGGAAATATTGACCAAAGGCGGAGAAGATATATGAATGAAATGGAAAGACACTATAAGGCGCTGGAGCTGGATAAGATCCTCGCCATGCTGGCCGATTGTACCGCCAGTGATGACGCCAGGGAACTGGCGCTGGGCCTGCGCCCGGTGACAGATCTGGGGGAAGCGAAGCGGGAAATGCAGATGACGGCGGACGCCAATATGCTTTCCTCCCGGTTTGGGACTCCCGGCTTTTATCATATCAAAAACATCAAGGGGATGCTCAAACGAGCGGAGCTGGGCACCAGCCTTTCCCTGCGGGAGCTGCTGGATGTGGCGGCGGCCCTGCGGGCGATCCAGTCTTTGTACGATTGGCGCCGCCGCTGCGATGAGGTTGCCACTTCTTTGGACTATATGTTTGGCGGCTTGTCGCCCCAAAAGCATCTGGAAGAGAGGATCACCGCCGCCATTGTTTCGGAAGAGATGGTGGCGGATCACGCCAGCCCGGCGCTTTCGGATATCCGCCGGAAAATCCGCGGGGCGGGGCTTAGCGTAAAAAACCAGCTGGATAAACTGATCCGTTCCTCCACCTACCAGAAATTTTTGCAGGACAGCATCGTTACCATGCGCGACGGGCGTTATGTCGTCCCGGTCAAAGCGGAGTACCGCGGCGAGGTCAAGGGGCTGGTACACGATACATCCTCCAGTGGCGCTACTGTCTTTGTCGAGCCGCTGGGCGTTGTGGAAGCGAACAACGAGATCCGTGTGCTGCAGGCAAAAGAAAAGGCTGAGATCGAGCATATCATAGCGGAACTTTCCGCCGCCGTAGGAGAATTTTCCGTGGTGTTGAGCCAAGACTACGACACGCTGGTAGAACTGGACCTGATTTTTGCCAAATCAAAGCTGGCGGATTCTATGCGCGCTTCGGTGCCGAACCTGACTGGGGACGGGGAGATCATTCTAAAGAAATCCCGTCATCCCATGATCGATAAAAATCTGGTGGTGCCCACCAATATCTATCTGGGCGGCGCCTTTGACACCCTGGTGATCACCGGCCCAAATACCGGCGGTAAGACCGTCTCCCTTAAGACCCTGGGGCTCTTTACCTTGATGGCCATGTGCGGTTTGATGCTGCCCGTATCGGATGGCAGCCAGGTGCGGGTCTTTCAGCGTGTTTTGGCCGATATCGGCGATGAGCAGAGCATCGAACAAAGCCTTTCTACCTTTTCTGCCCACATGACCAATATTATCTCGATCCTGCGGGAAGCGGATGAGGAAACGCTGGTACTCATCGACGAGCTGGGCGCGGGGACAGACCCAGTGGAGGGCGCGGCCCTGGCTGTGGCCATTTTGGAATCCTTGTGCAGCCGTGGGGCGAAAGTAGCCGCTACCACCCATTATTCCGAGATCAAACTTTATGCCCTGGAGACCGAAGGGGTGGAAAACGCCTGCTGTGAATTTGACGTGGCCTCCCTGCGGCCTACCTATAAGCTTTCCATCGGCGTACCCGGCCGCTCCAACGCTTTTGCGATCTCTCAGCGCCTCGGATTGGGGGAAGAGATCATTCAGCGGGCGCAGGATCTGGTGAGCCAGGAAAACGCGCAGTTTGAGGATGTGGTATCCCGTTTGGACCAGGCGCGGCAGGATCTGCAGAAAGATCTGGACGAAGCGCAGCGCCTGCGCCGGGAAGCCGCAGAAAGCCAGAGGGCGATCGACGAATACAAGGAGCGCCTGGATCGCGATAAGGAACGCGAAATGGAAAAGGCGCGCTCGGAATCTCGCCGCATTATTGAGACCGTTCGGGCCGACGCTGAAAAAATTCTGGATGAGCTGGAGGAGATCCGCCGACAGCAAAACGCAGAGGATTTTGCGCAGAAGGTCACACAGGCCAAATCCCGCCTCAAAGGCTCTGTCAACAGCCTTTACGATGAGGCCGACCCCATTACGATCCAAAACCAGCAGAATTATAAATTCCCGCGGCCTCTGCGCAAAGGCGATACCGTCTTTGTTACTGGCGCCGGAAGGGAAGGCACAGTGCTTTCTTTGGCGGATAATGCCGGGAATGTCCAGGTGCAGGCCGGCATTATGAAGCTAAGGGTAAACCAAAGTACATTAAGGCTTGTAGAAAACACGAAACCCAAAAAGGCGCCCGCCGGCTCGGTCTCTAAAAAAGTGGTTTCCAAAAGCGAACGCGCCGCCGGTACAGAGGTCGATCTTCGTGGAATGACGGCGGAGGAAGCGCTGATGGAGCTGGATCGCTATATCGATAACGCCGTCATGTCCTCTGTGCCGGTAATCACCGTAATACACGGCAAGGGGACCGGCGTTTTGCGTAACGCGGTACAGCAGCATCTGCGCCGTCATCGCAGCGTGCGCTCTTTCCGCCTTGGCGTATACGGAGAAGGGGAAAGCGGCGTCACGATTGTAGAACTCAAGTAGAGGATGACCTGTCAAGCTTATGGGCTTTACAGAACTTTCCGGCAGGATGTGAGGAAGCGCAGTGAAAAAAGACCCTGTTTTCTGGATGACGGTCACCGCGGCTGTAATGACGGTGCTTATGATCTGCAGCAACCTGTTTTTAAGGCCGGAATTTTCCGCGCCAGTGATGGAATATGTGGTGTCCAGCAGCGCTGCCGCCGCAGAGAAATCCCACGTACGCAGCGATATTAACCTGGCTACCGCTTATGATCTGGAGCAGGTGGAGGGGATCGGCGAAGTTACCGCACAAAAGATTCTCCGTTATGTGGAAGAGTACGGGCCGTTGACCGATATGAAACAGCTGCTTGAGGTAAATGGGATCGGGGAGACAAAATTAGAGCGTCTGAAATATTACTTTTTTGCGGGGCGGGAAGAATAAGCAATTTTGGCCGAGGGAAAGGGGCACAGCCTTCCCGCGGCTGTTTTGTCGACTGCCGTCGATATCCCTCATGTTTTTTAAGATTCTCCATTGACAAAAGAGCAAGGGATATAGTATAATAAAACCCGTCGCTGAAAGAAAAGCGGTGCGTATGGGAGCATAGCTCAGCTGGGAGAGCATCTGCCTTACAAGCAGAGGGTCACAGGTTCGAGCCCTGTTGTTCCCACCATATGGCCTGGTAGTTCAGCTGGTTAGAACGCTAGCCTGTCACGCTAGA
>JAQVCU010000064.1 GCA_028689635.1 Oscillospiraceae bacterium | reverse complement strand
CCAAGATTTACGGTAGTGGTCGTTTTGCCTACTCCGCCTTTTTGATTGCATATAGCAATGGTTTTACAGTGTGGCATCATTTTTTCTCCTTTCAAAAAATTCATAACCATTAGTTTCGCACTGGTTATGTAAAACCGCAGTATTTGTTCTCAACCACCCCTGCGGACAACTTTCGCTGTATGGGAAGCACTTAGGTTACGGTGTGCTGCACCGTATCATAGGAATCTCACCTCTGCCGGGTTCTCCGCCAGCTCCGTAGAGAAGTATCATTATCATTCTGACTTTCGTCGCCATCTCGGTGGCAATCCGAGTTTCAGGTCGGGAGTTCTCGCTCTCTTTCATATTAGAAAGGTCACGGCGTACCCACCTTCGGGCTAAGCATCAGAAATAACGTCCTAAGTGCCTGTATATTCAATTTTCAAGTTACAGTGAAAAGGCTTCCGACCTTTCGGTCTGAAATGAACCCCTTCACTTGTTTGAACAGGGAGAGAGAAAAGGTAAGGTGTTTTTCAAAAAAATTTTTTATTTTTTTAAATTCGTTAGAAAAAACAAAAAGCCGCCTATTCCATTTGCGGAATAGACGGCAAAAATGCCGTGCTGCATTAGGCAACACGGCATTAAGATACTATTTATATAAAATCTTTACTTTTTTTCTTTTAGCGTGAGTCAGCTTATAAAGAACATCGTCAACTGCGTCGGTATAGCGACCTTGCTCTATGAGTCGATTTCTCAAATTGAGCAGAGAAGAAAAAACTCTGCTGTATTCATCATCAGTCAAATAGATATGGTAGTTTTTGTTCCTCATAATAGCACCTCCTGACATCTACATTATATTAAGTTTAATGAAAGCAGGAAAGTGTGCGAAATAAAAAGAGCAAAGAGGAAACGAAACACAAAGCAATTATTTAAACTGTAAGTGATTATAACACGGCATTGTCATCCGCCTTGCAAATTAGCAGGATTTTAAAGCGAAAATTGCTTCTATTAGCAGGAAGCCTGTTTTCATTAGCAAAACAGTGATTTTTCTGCTAATTTTTATTAGCTGACATTCCACCTGAAAGGCGATAGTTACTTGTCCTAATTTCCATTAGCAGACGGAGAACTTGCTAATAGAAAAACATCATTTGGGAGGGATTTTAGAAAGAAACATAAAAATAAAGAAAGCCACAAACCCAGTGTTTATGCGGGTTTGCGGCGTTGTAGTTGGCGTCCCCGAGAAGATTCGAACTTCCGGCCTTTCGCTTAGGAGGCGAACGCTCTATCCGGCTGAGCTACGGAGACATCTTTAAAATCTATTCAATTTTACTTATAAACGAACTCGGTGTCAATCACTTTTCCTCAAAAGGCGGATGTTATAACAAACTCTTAGGAGGCGGTCGCTCTATCCAGCTGAGCTACGGAAACATCGATGATCTTGTAAAGCCGCGGGGCGGCAAGAGATCGGAACGCTTTTTATTTTACATCGAAGGGCCCGGTTTGTCAACGAAGGGGGCGCGGAGGGAAATTGCCCCACCGGCCCTCCTTCTCCCTTGAAAGAAGGGCGGCCCTGTGATAAGATGAAACCGGAAAAGCCCGCCCGGACGGGGTGGGCAAAGGCCATGGAGAAAGGGGAGAAACGCCTTGCGCGACGCGGAAAAAACCATTGGCAATCTCATCGATAAACAGGGGGTCGCCTTTATCGCCTCGATTTCCGAGGACGGGTTCCCCTGTATCAAAGCGATGCTTCCGCCCCGGGGACGGGTGGGGATCCGGGAGTTCTATTTTACGACGAACACCGCCTCCCTGCGGGTGGCCCAGTACAGGAAGAACCCCAAGGCCAGCATCTATTTTTGCGACCGCCGCTTTTATAGGGGCGTGATGCTGACCGGCCAAATGGAGGTGCTGGAGGACGCGGAAAGCCGGGAAATGGTCTGGCGGCCCGGAGATACCCTGTATTATCCCGGCGGCGTGACGGACCCGGATTACTGCGTGCTGCGGTTTGTGGCCCAAAGCGGGCGGTATTACGCAAAATTTAAGACCGAGACCTTCGAGATCGAATAAAGGGGACGGGAGGACGTCCGCCGGGAAAAGACCCAAGCAGGACAGGCGCTTTTTCAGGCGCCCGTCCTGTTTTGCCGTTTGGGGCTTTTGAAGGGGAGAAAAAACCTGCGCCGCGGCTATTTTGAGCAAATAGCCCTTTTCTATTCAGGCGAAAAGTGTTATATTAAAAAAATAGGGTCTTGATGGGACGGCGAAATAGGGCCGGTCCCCGCGGGAGAGGCCCGTCTTCTGGGGAACACCTTCCCCCAACTGAAAGACGACGAGGTGATGATAATGAAGCGCGAAAAATCCTGCGGCGCGCTGGTTTACCGAACCAGCGGGCGGGGCGTCGAGCTTTTGCTGCTCAAGCATAAATACGGCGGCCACTGGTCCTTCCCCAAAGGGCATGTAGAGGCTGGGGAAACGGAGATCCAAACGGCGCTGAGAGAGGTCAAGGAAGAGACGGGCCTCACGGTGTCGCTCCATGAGGGGTTCCGCCATGCGGTGGAATATTTTCCCAAGCCAAACGTGAAAAAGCAAGTGGTCTATTTTCTGGGCTATGCCGCGGACGACCACGTGGTAAAGCAGGAAGAGGAGATCAGCGAGATCCAATGGGTGCCCCTGGAAAAGGCGGATACCATTGTGACCTTTAAAAACGATAAAAATTTGATCCATAGGGCCATCGCCAGCCTGGCAGACGGCCAGGGGCCGCAGTAATCTTCAAAAGGAGGTGCGTCTGCCGATGCTTCCGTTCAAAAAAAAGCGCTCTGGCCTGTTCGCTTTTCCGGTGAGGGTCATCTGCGCCAGTTTTTTTGTGGTGATCGCCTGCGGCACCTTTCTGCTGATGATGCCATTTTCCACGCGGGACGGGGTGGGCGCCGGTTTTTTTGACGCGCTGTTTACCGCCACCTCCGCCACCTGCGTGACCGGCCTGGTGGTCCACGATACTTATAGCTACTGGTCCCTGGCCGGACAGGTCGTCATCCTCACCCTGATCCAGATCGGCGGGCTTGGATTGGTGACGATCTCCTCTTTCTTTAACATGCTGATCCGCCGGAAGCTGGGCTTTCGCGGGATGCAGTTGGCCCAGGAATCGGTAAACACCAACAGCGTGGAGGAGATCAACCGTCTGGTCAAAACCGTTATGGCGGTATCCTTTTCGGTGGAGATCGTAGGGGCGCTGTTGCTGGCCATCGCTTTTGTGCCAAAGTACGGCGAGGAAGGCTGGTTTCTTTCTCTGTTTCTCTCCATCTCCGCCTTCTGCAACGCCGGGTTTGATATTCTGGGCAGGGAAGGGCCCTTTGTCTCCCTGACAAATTACAATGGCGACCCCCTGGTGCTGCTGACCGTTGCCGCGCTGGTGGTGGTGGGCGGGCTGGGCTTTGTGGTGTTTGCCGATATCGGCGCCCTGCGCCGCAGAAAAAAGCTCACCTTCCACAGCAAACTGGTCTTCGCCATTACCGGGATCCTGATCCTGGCCGGCACCGCCATGTTTTTGCTCTTTGAATGGAACAACCCCAGGACGATGGGCGCTTTGCCGGTGTGGCAGCGGCCGATGGCGGCGCTGTTCCAATCCATCACCACCCGCACTGCCGGATTTAACTCCCTGGATTTTGGCGCGATGAACAGCATCACCAAGGTCTTTAGCATCTTCCTGATGCTGGTGGGCGCGGCGCCGGGCTCCACCGGCGGCGGCATCAAGGTGACCACGGTGGCGGTTTTGGCCATGACGGTCATCTCCGTGATCCGCGGCTATGAAGATACGGTCATCATGAAACGGAAAGTTCCCAAACAGACGGTGTACAAAGCCCTGGCGATCATCCTTATCGCCACTTTGGGGATCCTGCTGGCTGCGGGGACCATCGCCTTTACCACCCACGACGCCCAGGCGACGGTGCAGGGGATGGACGCCCTGTTTGAATCCACCTCTGCGTTCGCCACGGTGGGCCTTACCGTGGGGGTCACCGGCATCGCCAACCTGCCCTCCCGCCTGATCCTGATCCTGACCATGTTTATGGGCCGCGTGGGCCCGGTCTCCCTGCTGCTCTCCCTGGCCATGAGGGAGAAACCCGCCCTCAAACGGACGGTGCTGCCCGAGGGGCAGATCGTAGTGGGATAAAAATCATCTGCAAAAAAGGCCTCCCGGCGTGCCGGGAGGCCTTTTTTTGCGAATTGCCGGGGGAGCTGGGGGGCGCGATTTTTCCCCCCTAATTTTGCCCATGGGCAAAACAGAACGGGGCCCCGGAAAACCGGGGCCCCGCAGGATGCAAGGGGGATTTATTTGTTGTTGACTTCCACAGCGACCGCGCAGGCGACGGTGGCGCCGACCATGGGGTTGTTGCCCATGCCGATCAGGCCCATCATCTCTACGTGAGCGGGAACGGAGGAAGAACCGGCGAACTGGGCGTCGCCGTGCATTCTGCCCATGGAGTCGGTCAGGCCATAAGAGGCGGGGCCGGCGGCCACGTTATCGGGATGCAGGGTACGGCCGGTGCCGCCGCCGGAAGCGACGGAGAAGTACTTCACGCCGTTTTCGAGAGCCCATTTTTTATAGGTACCGGCAACCAGATGCTGGAAGCGGGTGGGGTTGGTGGAGTTTCCGGTGATGGAAACATCGACCTTTTCTTTCTTCATGATGGCAACGCCTTCCAGGACGTCGTTGGCGCCGTAGCATCTCACCTTGGACTTATCGCCGTCGGAGAAAGCGACCTCGCGGACAACTTTCAGATCGCCGGTGGAGAAGTCGTAATCGGTCTCCACATAGGTGAAGCCGTTGATTCTGGAGATGATATAGGCGGCGTCTTTGCCCAGGCCGTTGAGGATAACTCTCAGAGGAGCTTTTCTGGCCTTGTTGGCGGTGCGGGCAATGCCGATGGCGCCTTCCGCGGCGGCAAAGGATTCATGGCCGGCGAGGAAGCAGAAGCAGTCGGTCTCTTCCCGCAGCAGCATGGCGCCCAGGTTGCCGTGGCCCAGGCCGACGGCTCTCTGCTCGGCGACGGAGCCGGGGATGCAGAAGGCCTGCAGGCCGATGCCGATGGCTTCGGCGGCCTCAGCGGCTTTGGTGATGCCTTTTTTCAGCGCGATAGCGGTGCCCAGGGTGTAGGCCCAAACGGCGTTTTCAAACGCGATGGGCTGTACGCCTTTGACGATAGAATCCACGTTGATCCCCTTGGAAAGGCAGAGCTCATTGGCTTCTTCCAGGGTTTTCATTCCATATTCAGCAAGACATGCCTCGATCTTGGGCATTCTTCTTTCCTGACCTTCAAATTTAGCCACAGTGATTACCTCCTTTTTGTAAAATTATTCTTCTCTCGGGTCGATATACTTGGGAGCGCCATCATAGCGGCCGTAAGTTCCGACGTTTTTCTCGTAAGCTTCTTTGGGATCTTTGCCGTGGCGGATATCCTCCAGCATTTTGCCCAGCTTTACAAATTTGTAGCCGATGATCTCGTCGTTGGCGTCTACAGCCAGGGAAAGGATGTAACCCTCGGCCATCTCCATGTAACGCACGCCTTTTTTGGCGGTGGAGAAGATGGTGCCGATCTGGGAACGCAGGCCTTTGCCCAGATCTTCCAGGCCGGCGCCGATGGGCAGGCCGTCCTCGGAGAAAGCGGTCTGGGTTCTGCCGTATACGATCTGGAGGAACAGCTCTCTCATGGCAACGTTGATGGCGTCGCACACGAGGTCGGTGTTGAGGGCTTCCAGAAGGGTCTTCTTAGGCAGGATCTCTGCGGCCATGGCGGCAGAGTGAGTCATGCCGGAGCAGCCCAGGGTCTCCACCAGGGCCTCCTCGATGATGCCGTTTTTCACATTGAGGGTCAGTTTGCAGGCGCCCTGCTGGGGAGCGCACCAGCCCACGCCGTGGGTCAGGCCGGAGATATCGGAGATCTGATAAGCTTTTACCCATCTGCCCTCTTCGGGAATGGGGGCGGGACCGTGGTTGGGGCCCTTTGCGATCGGGCACATTCTCTCTACTTCATGAGAATAAGTCATAACGGTACTCCTTTCGGTTTTTACTTGTTTGGCAGAGAAAGAACAAATGCACTCCCCCGCCTTTTTAGACGCGAAGCCGCCTTTGGGCATGTCCCAGAGCGATGCCCGGGAGCGGCGGCCGCATACCTGAATTTATTATAATATGCCCGCCGGGAATTAGCAATATCTTGCGTCGTTAAAATTATGTCAGGAAATGAAATTTTCCTGAAAAAATTTCTTTGGGCAGCAAAAAACGCGGATGGGGAAAATGGGCGGCAGAAGGCCGGGAGCCGTCACAGAAAGTTTATAAATAAAGCACAGCCATTTGTTTGACAAAGCCATAGGCGCGGGATAAAATAAAGAGGTATATTGCCCTGGGATCAACGCTTTTGCCGCCGCGGCGCCTGCGGGCAAAACGCGATTTTTTCTGCCCGCAAAGACGGGCGCAACGGAGGAAACAACATGAGCTTTCTGGAAAAAATATTTGGCACCTATTCCAAGCGGGAGCTGAAGAACATCACCCCCATTATGGAGCAGGTCGTCGCATTGGAACAAAAATACGCCGATATGCCGGAGAAAGAGCTGCGTGGCATGACCTCTGTTTTGAAAGAGAGGCTGGCCCGGGGCGAGAGCCTGGACGATATCCTGCCGGATGCCTTTGCCACCTGCCGGGAGGCCGCCTGGCGCGTGCTGGGCATGAAGCATTTCCCGGTGCAGATCATCGGCGGCATCGTGCTGCATCAGGGCCGCATCGCCGAGATGAAGACCGGCGAGGGCAAGACCCTGGTGGCCACCCTGCCCGCCTACCTCAACGCCCTGGAGGGCAAGGGCGTGCACATCGTCACGGTCAACGACTACCTGGCCCGCCGCGACTCCGAATGGATGGGCAAGGTCTATAAATACCTGGGCCTTACGGTGGGCCTCATCGTCAACGGGCTGGATCCGGCCGAGCGCCGCGCCCAGTACGCCTGCGACATCACCTATGGCACCAACAACGAGCTGGGCTTTGATTACCTGAGGGACAACATGTGCGTGCGCCGGGAAAACCAGGTGCAGCGCGGCTATCATTTTGCCGTGGTGGACGAGGTGGACTCCATCCTCATCGACGAGGCCCGTACCCCCCTGATCATTTCCGGCCCCGGCGCCAAATCCACCGACCTGTACAAGCTGGCCGATACCCTGGTCTCCCGCATGACCATGGTGAAGGTCAAGGAGCTGGACGCCAAGGAGGAGCACGACGACGCGGACGGCGACTACATCGTAGATGAAAAGGCCCGCACTGCCACCCTTACCCCCCGGGGCGTCAAAAAGGCGGAGCAGTACTTCAATGTGGAAAACCTTATGGACGCCGAGAACTCCACCCTTCTGCACCATGTCAACCAGGCCATCAAGGCCCACGGCACCATGCACCGGGATGTGGATTATGTGGTCCGGGACGGTCAGGTGCTCATCGTGGATGAGTTCACCGGGCGACTGATGATCGGGCGGCGCTACAACGAGGGCCTGCACCAGGCCATTGAAGCCAAAGAGAACGTCAAGATCGAAAAAGAATCCCAGACCCTGGCCACCATCACCTTCCAGAACTTTTTCCGCATGTATCAAAAGCTCTCCGGCATGACCGGTACCGCCATGACGGAGGAATCCGAATTCCGGGAGATTTACCAGCTGGACGTCATCGAGATCCCCACCAACCGTCCGATGCAGCGCGCCGACTATCCGGACGTGGTCTATAAGGTGGAAAAGGCCAAGTTTGAAGCGGTCATCGACCAGGTGGCCGAATGCCACGCAAACGGCCAGCCGGTATTGGTGGGCACCATCTCCATCGAAAAATCCGAGCTGCTCAGCAGCATGCTCAAAAAGCGCGGGATCCGCCACGAGGTGCTCAACGCCAAATACCACGAGAAGGAAGCCGAGATCGTCGCCCAGGCGGGGCAGTTTGCGGCGGTGACCATCGCCACCAACATGGCGGGCCGCGGAACCGATATCGTCCTGGGAGGCAACGCCGAATACGCCGCCAAGGCGGAGATGAAAAAACAGGGCTACGACAACGACCAGATCAGCGCGGCCACCGGCTTTGGAGAGACCGACGACGAGGAGATCCTCGCCTCCCGGCGGCTGTTCCAGGAGCTGCTGGATAAATACAAAAAGGAATTCGCCCCGGAAGCCGAAAAGGTCAAGGCGGCGGGAGGCCTTTATATCATCGGCACCGAGCGGCACGAATCCCGCCGCATCGACAACCAGCTGCGCGGACGCGCCGGACGCCAGGGGGATCCCGGCGCCACCCGGTTCTACCTCTCGCTGGAGGATGACCTTATGCGGCTGTTCGGCGGCGAGCGCATCCAGAACATGATGAATTCCATGGGTCTGGAGGACGACCTGCCCATCGAGAACAAAATGCTCACCAATTCCATCGAAAGCGCCCAGAGCAAGGTGGAGAGCCGCAACTTCGCCACCAGAAAGCACGTGCTGGAATACGACGACGTCATGAACAAGCAGCGCGAGATCATCTATGGCCAGCGGGCCAAGGTGCTGCTGGGCGAAAATATGCAGGATTATATCCAGCGCATGTTTGCCGAGACGGTGGAGACCGTGGTGGCTACCTACGTGGATAAGGACGCGCCCCACGATACCTGGAACCTGGAGGGCCTGCGCTACCATTACATGGGCTGGCTCACCACGGAAGAGGATTTTTGCTGGAACGGCGCCGCGTTGGAGGAAGTCTCCCGCGAGGATATCGTAAACACCCTGACCAGCCGCGCCAAGGAGCTGCACGCCGCCCGGGAAGCCAAGATCGGCAGCGACATCATGCGGGAAGCGGAGCGGGTGGTGCTGCTCAAAAATGTGGATCTTAAGTGGATGGATCACATTGACGCCATGGATGAGCTCAAGCGCGGCATCAACCTGCGCGCTTACGCCCAGAAGGATCCGGTGGTGGAATACCGCATGGAAGGCTTCGATATGTTCGATCAGATGATCGAGGCCATCAAGGAGGACACCGTCCGCATGCTGTTGACGGTGAAGATCTCCACCGAGGCTCCCCAGCGGGAGCAGGTGGCAAAACCCACCGTGGCCATGGGCGCCGGGGACGGCACCGATAAAAAGGAGCCGGTGAAGGTGGGCGCCAAAGTTGGGCGCAACGACCTGTGCCCCTGCGGAAGCGGCCTGAAATACAAAAAGTGCTGCGGCAAATAAACGCATGAAAAAGCTCTCCGCCCAAAATGCGAGTAGCCATAAGGACAACTTGTGAACCGGGGGTCAAGGCAAACTGAATACGGAAAAAAGAATGATATAAGAAGACGATATAAAAGACGAACAGACAGCAGAGGGTATCCCGAATTCTGTGTAAACGATGAAAAGCAGTGCAAATAGAGCAAATTATTTTAGGGGAGCAGCTTCGTCTTCAGGGGCCGCGAGGGTATCCCGAATTCTGTGTAAACGATGAAAAGCAG
>JAQVCU010000012.1 GCA_028689635.1 Oscillospiraceae bacterium | reverse complement strand
ACGGATTTTTGATCTGCGCTCGTTTTCTTCGGGACTGCGATTTCTTCTGGCCATATTAAAAACCTCCGATGTGGTGCTTCTATTCTACACCACATCGAAGGTTTACACAAAACTTGGGATTGCCTCCTTTTGCGCCTGCTTCTACAACTGCTGTTCCAGCCGTTTGGAGTCGTTATTTTGGCATAGGATTAAAAACCAAGTCTTTCAGTAGAACCTAAGTAAACTTTTTTGTCCCATTTTTGTTCAACTCATGGGAAACCGTGTTGCCAATAATCGGGCTGCCTGTAAAGGTCAAGTCCACTGACGTCGGATCACTGCTTCTGACCGTAACCGCCGCCGTAGCAGATTTATTGGGGTCCCGAGCCGATGTGGCCTTTACCGAAAGGGACTCAGCTGTTTCATTCTCACCGATTGTCAGCACACCTGTGGCAGCGTCAATTGTGGATCCTCCGGCCGTTTCATTGGAATCGTCTGCAAAGGAATAGGTGACGCCCCTTGCCGGGGTGCTGTCATTTGTAACCGTGGCCTGGAATGTGGTCGTTCCGCCGGGAGCCAGCGTCGCGGAAGACGGGCTAATCGTTACGGAAACCGGTGCAACCATATCAATCGACACATCACTGGCTGTTTCATCAAATGTAAATGGCAGCATTGCGTTGATCATGGCATTAGTAAACGGAGCGACCGTCAATGAACCCGTCATATGAAACGATGCGGAAAAGCTTTCATCCGCAGTAAAGTTCTTGACCTCCAAAATTTCAGCAGGCATCGAGAAATTCACAATGTTCGGAGCGCTGTCCTGAATGATGGGATCCAAAACCGCCAAAGACACGTCGCTCAGGGACAGCACCGTCGTCCAGGCGCCTGTTGCCTCATTCCAAGATGCGCTTGTGACATCGAACAGGGTAACAAAATCAGAACAATCCGGATTGGCGGAAACCAGTGCCGACTTAATTGCAGCTGTGTCCACAATTTTATCCGCGTCCGCAGCGCCCACAGTCGCCGGGTCAACTGTTACGTTTAAATTGAAGGTTGCGCTCAGATTTTTCGACTGGAAGTCTTCTAACGTATGAGAGAAAAGATATAGCATTCTCGCGTTGTTATAGATTCCCATGCCGATTCCATGTCGAGCGAGGAAGTATATGTAAATTTTTGCGTCTCGTCCTCAAACATTTCATCAGCGTTTTGTCCGTCAATGATCGGCGCGGCGCTGAATGTCAGGTCAACTGATGTTGCCGCCAGTGCGCTTGTGGGCAGCATTACTGTCAGCATAAGCGCCACCAATAACATTGAAATCACCCTGCATGGCGTTCTTCTTTGATTTTTCATTTTCATTCTTCCTTTCTGTGGTTCCTTATCCAAACCGTTTTGGGATTTGTTTCGCAGAGCAAAAAACCATATTAATTCTCTAATACTGAATACAGTGTAGCAATGTGCCGGTATACCATGGTACCCAACGATGCTGTTTTTTCTGCCATTCTTGGACAAATTATGAATCATTCATAAAAAATTCTGCCGTTTTATAGGCAAAAAAATAGCGGAGACCAAAATTGGTCTCCGCTGTGCTCGTTCTGTTATTCTCGATACAAGGAATCAGCCGCGTCCGGCTCATATTGCAGCTTGATGCTGTCCAGATACCCTTTGGTCTCCTCCGCCCATGAATACTGCTCCAGATATTTCCCTGCATATTTCCGGATTGCCTGAGGCTTTCGCTCCAGAAAATCAAAATAGTCGCACTCCACCATGTCCGTACGGATGGCTTTTGTGCGCGGCAAATACGAGAGAATATTTTCAATCCTGTTTTCTATCAGCGTGTTCTGCATCTTCTGCACGGTCTTGCGATACCGTCCCGCCTCTGTGTGATTATACTGGATATCCTTCCACATTTTAGAAAATGCATCCTTCGCCGTTACAATTTCTCCCGCCGCATCTATAATAACTGCCAGCAGCTCCTCCGCTCTCGGGGCTGTAAATTTCAGGGGTTTGCCATCCACAAACACTCTGAAATTACCAAATGTCTGAATCTCAACCTTCTTGCGCTGCCGGGCTGACAGGAGCTTTTGCCGTTGGGCGCTTTCATGCTACAGAGTCATGATATACAGACAGTCCGGCTCTGAACGCTGATACATATTATCCGCTACTTCGTTCTCAACAGCGGTGCAGTCCATAGAAACGAGCGTTCCGTCCGTGAATCTCAACTCCACGCAGGCGGTGTCTATGTTAAGCTCACAGGAAATATGGGATATATCCTCCATATTCAAATTTGTGTTGTTGTATGTATCTTGCGTCAACAGAAGGCGCTATGCCTCTAACAAAGGGACAAATGCTCAGTTTTCAATCCCATATACGCTGATTCTTGGAAGGTTTGCGAGGCCCTCTTGGTTTTGAAGTAGGCTTCTTTATAACGTCGTTGCGGAAATGCGTATCTTCAAACTTGTCAAAGAAAAGCAATAATCCGAACCCATCTTCCACAGGGAAGAACGGGTTCGGATTATATTGGTTTGGTGCCGGTGGCGGGGGTCGAACCCGCACGGTGTCGCCACCACGGGATTTTGAGTCCCGCACGTCTGCCAATTCCATCACACCGGCAATTCTGTTGTGAATTACTCCATTATTATACACGTTTTTCCGGAATAATCAAGGGGAATTTCCGGGAAGGCGGGGAAGGGGGGCGGAAGATTATTTGTAAAACACCCTTTTCAGCGAGGTTAATACATGTTATAATAACTGCCATACGATGTGTCATACGATGAATGCGTCTGATTTTCATGCCCCGCCTGCGGCGACGGGCAGGGATCCGGACAAGAAGGGGCGGCTGCGGCGTCCCCGAGCAGATTTTTATTGGCGACGCGCGGCGTGTCTTTGCAAAAAGGCATGGCGCGGTTTTTTCATCCCTGCAGAAAACGAAACCCACGGAAGAACCATGGAAAGGGGGGATCCGCTTGAGTATCCTGGTGCGCGATAGGATATTTTACAAAAAGCTTTTGACCATCTCGGTACCCATTGCTCTACAGAACCTGATCACCTTTGGCGTGAGCATGATGGACACGGTGATGGTGGGCCAGGTGGGGGAAGTGCAATTGACGGCGGCTTCCCTGGCCGGGCAGATCGGGTTTATTTACATGATCATCAATTTTGGCCTCTCCAGCGGCTGCGGGATCCTGACCGCCCAGTTCTGGGGGAAAAAGGATACGGAATCGATCCGCATGGTGATGAACATGGCCTACCGGCTGGCGGTCTCCATTGCGGCGGCGTTCACCCTGGCGGCCCTGCTCTTGTCGGAGCAGCTGATGCGGATCTACACCGTGGACGAAGCGGTGATCGCGGAGGGCGTGCGCTACTTACGGGTGGTGGGCCTTACCTATGTCCTGTACGGCTTTACCCTGGTTTCCCTGGGGATCCTGCGGACGGTGGGCACGGTGAATATCTCGGTGGTCATCTACAGCGTCTCCTTTGTGGTGAACGTATTTTTCAATTGGGTCTTTATCTTCGGCAACCTGGGCGCGCCGGCCCTCGGCATTGTGGGCGCGGCCCTGGGGACCCTCATCGCCCGGGTAGCAGAATTTTTGCTGGTGTGCTGGTTCCTCTTTTTTCGGGAAAACCAGATCTGTTTTCGGCCCCGGCATTTTTTGGGACGTATCCGCCGGGAGATCTGGAGCAGCTATGGGCGTTACGGCATTCCGGTGCTCTGCAACGAGGTCTGTTGGTCCATCGGCAACTCCATGACCGCGGTGGTCATGGGCCGGGTGGGTTCGGAAATGGTGGCGGCCAACAGCATCGCCGGAGTGGTTTCCCAGTTCGCGTCGGTATTGGTGCAGGGCGTGGCAAACTCCGCCGCGGTCATCACCGGCAATACCATCGGCGCGGGGGAATACGAAAAAGCGAAGAAACAGGCGGGGACTTTTGCCGCGCTCAGTATCCTCTTCGGGCTGTTGGCGGCGGGGCTGGTGCTGGCCACCCGTACGGCAGCGGTGGATTTTTACAACGTGTCCGATTCCACCAAGGCCCTGGCCCATCAGATGATGACGGTGCTGGCGGGGGTCTGCTTTTTCCAGTCGGTGGGTTCGGTCAACCTGATCGGTACCCTGCGCGGCGGCGGGGATTCCCGCTTTGTGCTGATGTGCGACGTCGGATCCCTGTGGGCGTTTGCTGTGCCGGCCGGCTTTCTCACCGGGCTGGTGTTTCACTGGCCGGCGGCGGTGGTGTACCTTTTCCTGCGCATTGACGAGGCGGTCAAGGCGGTGGCCTGCCTGCTGCGTCTCATCAGCGGGAAATGGGTACGGGACGTGACGCAGTAAAAGAGCAAAAGGAGGACCCTCTGTGAAGATTTTTGTGAAGGATAAAAGCTTTTATCATAAGCTGATTTCGATCTCGATTCCCATCGCCCTGCAAAACCTGATTACCTTCGGGGTCAATATGATGGATACGGTGATGGTGGGACAGCTGGGCGAGATACAGCTGACCGCGACCTCCCTGGCCAACCAGGTCGGTTTCGTCTTTATGATCATCAACTTTGGCCTTTCCGGCGGCGCCAGCATCCTCACGGCCCAGTACTGGGGCCGCGGGGACGAGGAAGCCATCAAACGGGTCATGGGATTAACCTACCGTATTTCCATCGGGATGTCCCTGATTTTCAGCATTCTATCCTTTTTTACCCCCGGCTTTTTGATGCGCATTTTCACAACAGACGAGCCGGTCATTGCGGAGGGGATCCGCTATCTGCGGATCATGGCCTTTACCTACGGGATGTACGGCGTCACCCTGACGTCCATTAGCCTCTTGCGTACCGTGGGCACGGTGCGCATCTCCCTGGCGGTGTACAGCATGTCCTTTGTGGTCAACGTCTTTTTCAACTGGGTGTTTATCTTCGGCAAGTTGGGCGCACCCAGGATGGAGATCGCCGGCGCGGCCCTGGGCACCCTCATCGCCCGTGCGTCAGAGTTCCTGTTTATCGGCGTCTATATGCTGGCGGTGGAGAAAAAGATCCGGTTCCGCATCCGCTACCTCTTTAGCCGGGCGGGGCGGGAGATCATGGAAAAATTTGTCCGCTACAGCGCGCCGGTGATGGGCAACGAGATGCTCTGGTCCCTGGGGGATTCTATGATCACGGTGATCATGGGGCGTCTTGGCTCCGAAATGGTGGCCGCTTTCAGCATCTGCCGGGTGCTGATGCAGTTCACCACCGTGCTGGTGCAGGGGATCTCCAACTCCGCCGCGGTCATCACCGGCAACACCATCGGCGAGGGGGAATACCAGAAAGCCAAGGATCAGGCGAAGACCTTCTTTGCCTTGAGCGTGCTCTTTGGCATGTTGGCCTGTGCGCTGATGCTGCTGATCAAGCACGTGGCCATCGATTTTTACAATGTTTCCGCCGCGACGAAGGCGCTGGCTTATCAGCTGATGAATGTGATGGCGGTCATGATGATCTTCCAGTCGGTGGGCTCGGTCAACCTCATTGGGACCCTGCGGGGAGGGGGAGACTCCAAGTTTGTGTTCATCTGCGACGTGGGTTCCATGTGGTTTTGCTCTGTCCTGCTGGGATTTTTGTCGGGGATCGTGTTCGGACTGCCGCCGGTGGTGGCCTTTGTCTTCCTCAAAAGCGACCAGGTGGCCAAATCCCTGGCCTGCGTGGGCCGGCTTTTCCGGGGAAAATGGGTGAAGGATGTCACACGCTGAGCGATTTTGTCAATTTTCGATAGATTTTTGAAAAAAACGCAGTGCATTTTTTCGTAATTTTTCTAAAAACCCTTGACATTCCAAATCCAGTAGTATATTCTTAGAACGATGAAGCGTTATGAGAGTTCACTCCGGAGCGGGCAAATGATGAGTCAAAAACCTGTGAGCAAACAGAATGATTTGCCTGAAGAAGAGTTGGCGCGCCGGGCCCGGGAGGGCGATACCGACGCTCTGGTGCTCCTGATCGCGCGGTATGCCGCGTTGGCAGGCGCCCATGCGGGAAGTTACCGTGTGGCGGGCCTGGAACGGGAGGATCTGACTCAGGAATGCTTGATCGGGCTGCTCAAGGCGATCCGCCATTACAATGGTTCGGCGCCTTTTCGGTCCTATGCGGTTCTCTGCATGAAGCGGCAGATGATCACCGCCGTTAAGGCAGGCCTTGCCGGAAAGCATGGCCCGTTGAGCAATTACGTTTCACTGGAAGAGCGGGATGGTGTTTTTCCCGGTGCTTCCGAACCGTCGGTGGACGGCCCCGAAACTCTTTTGATTTTGGAAGAGGAAATGGAGCAGCGGCGCAGGCGGATGAGGTTTCTTTTGTCTCCATTTGAACAGGATGCGCTACAGCTTTACCTCAGTGGGTTTACCTACGAAGAAATGTCAAAGCGATTATGCTCCACCGAAAAATCCGTGGACAACGCCCTGCAAAGAGTCAGACGAAAGCTCCGTTCGGCGGCAAAAACGCCGGATGACCCAAATTTGTAATATAGCCTGCAATCAGGCTGTATTAATATTCGAAATGCCCCGGAATGTCTGGCAAGAGCGTTGTTAAATCAATGTCGGTGCGGTTATCGTTGGGCAGATTCAAATTCTATAAGCGAGGTAAAAGAAATGTACGCTGACAAAACCCTTATTTGCAAAGATTGTGGCTCTGAGTTCGTTTTTACTGCTGGTGAGCAGGAGTTCTACGCCGAAAAAGGCTTCGTAAATGAGCCTCAGAGATGCAAAGAATGCCGCGATGCCCGCAAGAACAACGCGAAACCCGAGAGAGAGATGTTCACCGCTATCTGCGCTTCCTGCGGCTGCGAGGCTAAGGTTCCTTTCAGACCCAGAGAAGACAGACCTGTATACTGCAGCGAGTGCTTTGCTAAAATGAAAGCTGAATAAGTTTTTCTTAGACGCTGGCGGCCGGTTCTTTGAACCGGCCGTTTTTTATATTCACGGAAGGGATCTGTCCGCTTTTCGCCGTCTCCACATTGTAGTTTGACAGAGAACTTGTTATAATAGGTTATGATAAGAACAGGATAGGAGGAACAGGAGCTTTGAGTATGGTATACGATCTGGCTGGAAGGCTGAAGGCAAATATGGAAAAGGTGATCCTGGGCAAAGGCGAAGTGTTGGATAAGGTGATCCTGGGCCTGCTTTCCGCAGGGCATATCCTGTTGGAGGACGTGCCGGGAACGGGGAAGACCACCCTGGCCAAAGCGCTGGCCAGATCGGTGGACTGCGGGTTTAAGCGCGTGCAGTTTACGCCGGATCTGCTGCCCTCCGACCTGACCGGCATCAACTTTTTCAACCAGAAAGAGGAAGAGTTCGTTTTCCGCCCGGGCTCGGTTTTCACCAATATCCTGTTGGCGGACGAGATCAACCGCGCCACGCCGCGCACCCAGTCCAGCCTGTTGGAGTGTATGGAGGAGCGCCAGGTTTCGGTGGATGGGGAGACCTATCCCATGGCCGCCCCATTTTTGGTGATCGCCACCCAGAACCCCATTGAGATCCAGGGGACGTTCCCGCTGCCGGAGGCGCAGCTGGACCGGTTTTTTATGCGCCTTTCCATGGGCTATCCGGAGGCCGGGGCGGAGCTGGATATGCTTTCCGGTTTTGCGGCGGCCCATCCTCTGGAAGGGCTGGCGGCGGTGGCCTCGGGGGAGGACGTGACGCAGGCGCAGAAAGAGGTGCGCCTGATCCATGTGAGCGACGCGGTGAAGGACTATATCGTTCGCCTTGTCCGGGCGACCCGGGAGGACGAAAAGGTGCGCCTGGGCGTTAGCCCCCGGGGAACCCTGGCCCTGATGCGGGCGGCCCAGGCCCATGCCGCGGTGCGCGGCGGGGAATATGTGACGCCGGAGGACGTAAAGGCGGTGTATGCCGACGTGGTGTGCCACCGCATCATCTGCAGGGGCCACCAGGCCAGTGCCTCCGGCGCCGCCGCAGCGGAGCTGGCGCGGCAGATTTTGGTGCAGAACGCGGCGCCAACCGAAACGCTGTAAGGGAGCGCTGGATGAATTATGGAGATATTGGTGCTGATCGTCCTCATCGCCGCCGTTGTGGTGGGTCAGATGGCGCTGTATGGGCGGCGGGTATTCCGCCATCTGGAATACGGCTGCCGTCTGGACCGGGAGGAAGCCCGGGAGGGCGACGAGATCGAGATCCTGGAGACCGTCTCCAACCGGAAATGGCTGCCGGTGCCCTGGCTCAAATCGGAGATCACCACCTCGCGCTGGCTGGATTTTGCCGGGGCGCAGTCGGTGGTCACGGATAAGACCCGTTTTGTCCCCAGTTTTTTTATGGTGCGCAGCTACCAGCGGGTGCAGCGGGCCTGGAAGGTAAAATGCTTAAAACGCGGCGTATTTAGCCTGCAAAGCGTGGTGCTGGTGGCTTCCGATCTGCTGGGAATGAGCAGCTTTTCCCAGCCGGTGGAGCTGGATTCCGAAATTACCGTGCTGCCCGGAGAATTGGACGCCGCGGCGGAATTTTCGGCCCCACGGCACCTGTTTGGAGAGTTTTCTGTTCGGCGGAACCTGCTGGCGGACCCCTTTTTTATCGCGGGCGTACGGGAATACGCCCAGGGAGACCCCATGAACCGGATCCACTGGGCGGCCACCGCCCGGGAACGGCGGCTGATGGTCTATCAAAATGAATACACTGCCCAGCAAAGCGCGGCGGTGATCCTAAACATTCAGTCGCGGGAATTTGAAAGCCGGGAAGTCATCGACGCGCCTGCGGTGGAAGACGCCATCCGCGTCTGCGCCTGGCTGTTCCGGGAGATCGCCGGGACGGGGGTTCCCCTGCGGTTTTTGGCCAACGGGCCGGTAGAGCCGGGAGGACGGGAGCCGGTGGTCTCGGAGGAATATTTTGGGGAGGAGCATATCCACGACCTGTTGGTGGTGTTGGCACGCCTACAGCTGCGCAGCACCCAGGCCTTCCCGGAATTTCTGGCGGAATGGTACGACGGCGTTGCGGCCTCCAATATTTTTTTGGTAACGGCCTACCTCAACGAGGAGATCTTGAATTTTGCACGGGACAAAGCCCCTGCGGGCGTGCGGGTGCGGGTGTTTGTCACCAACGTATTGGATCAGGCCCCGGAGGATGTGGAGGTATATTGCCTGAAGGACGGGGGGAGGGAGCCGTCGTGAATCCAAAATTTTTGCTTGCCCTGCGCTGGGCCGCCGCCCTGGGGCTGCTGCTGCCGGGGGCGGCGCTGTTGGCCCTGGGGGAGCTGTCCCTGGGCGCTTCCGGCGCGTGGCTGCCCCTCAAAAGCCTTGTGCTGTTGATTCTGGGCCTTTCCGCTTTTGCCATGGAGCTTTTGGCCGGGACAAAACGGCAGCCCTTGGCGGCGGTGGCCCTTCGCGTTTTGACGGCGGCGCTTTCTGTGGCGGCGCCGCTGCTGCTTTTTTTGCCGCGCTGCGGCGTGGGACAGTCTATTTTGACGGCCCTGTGTTGCATGGCGGCCTGGACTGCGGGTACGCTGGCCGGCCGGCGGCCCTATGGGCAGATCCTTTCCCCGGCGGTGTTTTATGCCGGGCTGCTCTGTTTTGCGGCGGTGCCGGCCCTGCGGTGGGCCAAAAATGTTTTTGCCCCGACAAATTATCCCCTGGCCTTCCTGGCGGCGGCCCTGTTTCTCTTCGGGGCGCTGTTCGCCTTCTGCCGCAATCAGGCAAATATCGATTATCTGATGCAGCGGCGGCGGCATCGCCTGGAGCATCTGCCCGGACAGATCCGGGTGTACAATCTGCTGCTGACAGCCGCGGTGCTGGGGGCTATCCTGCTGGGCTACTGTTTCCGCGGCCCCATTGCCCAAGGGCTGGGAGCCCTGGGAAATATGGCGGCGGCAGCCCTGCGCCTGGTCATTGCGGCGGCCCTGTTTTTGGCCGAGCTGTTTTCCGGCGAGGCCTCCGGCAGCGCCCCCGGAAGCGGGGAACAAGCTTTTGCGGAACTGCTGGGAGACCAGGGGGAATTCAGGGACGACACCTGGCTGTATTATGTGACGGCGGCGTTTTTGCTCTGGATCCTCTGGCTTAAACGCCGGGAGATCTTTGCCTGGCTGCGGCGGGGCTGGAGGGCTGTGGCAGAATTGCTGAAAAAGCTTTTTGCCAAACGGCTGCCGCGGCTTTCCCTTGCCGGGGAATCGGAATATTATAAAGACCGGGTGGAGACGCTGCTGCCCGGAGAAAAAAGCGCCAAGGCACGGCGGGAGTTGACTGCCCGCGGATGGAAAAGGCGCTGCCGGGAGCTTTGCCGCCGGGAAGGCGAAACCGCTGACCTGCGGGAAGGGTATCGCCTGATGATGGAATGGCTGGCCCTTCGCGGCGCGGCCCCCGCCCCCTCCGATACGCCGGAGGAGATCCTGACCGGGATCCGCGCTGTTTCCGGTGGAGATTGGGAGCAGCCTACGGAGAGTTACCGCCGTGTGCGGTACGGGGAAATGCCGCCTGCCCCCCGGGACTGGGACACGATGAAAGAAAGCCTGCGGCAGCTGTCAGAAAAACTGTAAAGCCATCTAAAAAACCCCCTTCGAGCCCATGGGCTTGAAGGGGTTTTAAAAATAATTTCAGAAACCAGGGGCTTAGGCGAGGGCGGCGGCGCTGAGAGCGGCCGCCAGAGAAAGGGCATCCCGGCCGGTCTCCGGGTTTTCATGGGCGGGGAGGATCGGGGCAGGCGCCGCGGCTTCCAGGGGTTCGTCGCTGAGCACATAGGCGCCAAACTGCCTGGCGCGGAAGCATAGGCTGCCGCCGTCCTCCGATAAGGTGGACTCCAGTTCGGTGAGATCGCTTCCCTCAATGGCGTAAATATGCCAGTCCCCCTGAAGATCCGGAAGCTTCCAGGTGACAGTGCCGGTAAAATCCCATTCCGGGGCAGCCGGGAAGGAGAGGAACTTCATCTGAGCGTGTTCCGCCATACGTTTTACCTCGCTGTTGGGCGTCTGGGAATAGAGCAGGTTCAGCGGCTCCTGACGGATGGTGCGGGTGGCGAAGGAGAAACCGCTTTTGCCAAAAGAGATTTCGATGTTGTTGATCTCCTCCGGAAATTGCGTCAGATCCAGGATCGGCGCAGAAAGGAAGGTGCCGTTCAGGCTTTTGGTGACGCCGCGGAATTCCGGATAGGTAAGGGTCCCGGTGGCGGGATCATAGCTGTATTCTTCGGGGAAGCTGTAAAGGCCCTGGTCGCGGTTCCACCCAAAATATCCGTCCCGCAGACGGATGCGCTGAGAGGGGATAATGGGCCGCATCTCCGGCGTTACGTTGCGTCCGGTGGCTTTTTCCACCACTTTTAAATAACCGGTGATCTCCACCGGCTCCATGCCCCAGTAATCCCGCAGATCGATCAGGACCTGGATATCCCCGGCGGCTTCGTTGCCCAGGCGGACAGATTTGATGTAGGGCTTGCATTTTTCGCCCCATTCAGCCTGGATCTCCAGATCCTCCGCCGCATATTCGCCCAGGGTAAGCCAGCCGATCACGCCCTGTTCGCCCGGGGTGAAAAAGCAAAGGTCCTGGTCGTCAAAAGGGTCTGGCTGGGTTTCTGCCAGCGCTGTGATCCCACAGGAAAAGCAGAGCACTGCCCCCAGCAAAAGCGCCGCAATTTTCTTTTTCATGTTTTTCTCCTCCATTTTCTTCCGGGCTTTTCAAAAGCGTCCGGAAGGCCGGTTGCCGGTTTTGTATTTTGACGCGCCGCGCCAAAAAGGGACGGCCGTAAAAATCAGGGATAATAATTGCGCTGCAATTATTATCCCATGGGCGCAAAGCGCAAATGGGATAATTGGCCATGCCCGTAGGACGGCCGTAAAAATCAGGGATAATAATTGCGCTGCAATTATTATCCCATGGGCGCGAAGCGCAAATGGGATAATTGGCCATGCCCGTAGGGCGGCCATCGAAATTGGGTATAATAATTGCACTGCAATTATTATACCACGGACAATGGCGATTGAACATGTTTTTTGTCCGCGGCTTCGGAAGATAGACAGAGAAAAAGCAGACAAAGCAAAAGGGCCGGCCGCAATTCTGCGACCGGCCCTTTTGGGTGGGGCTTTTTAGAAATTCGCGCTGTTGATAAACGCGGGCGAAAAAAAGCGATTTTACGCGGCAGCGCTGGTGGAGGACTCGCTGGAAGCGGCCTCGGAGCTTTCGGAAGACTCGCTCTCAGCGGCGGAGGACTCCTCAGAGGATGCCTCGGAAGACTCGCCCTCAGCGGCAGAAGACTCCTCGGAGGATGCCTTGGAAGACTCGCTCTCCACAGAAGAAGACTCCTCGGAAGACTCCATAGAAGATTCGGAGCTTTCGCTGATGGAAGAGGGCTCGGAAGCCTCGACGCTGGAAGAGCCGCCGTTATCTCCGGTGCAAGCAGTCATAGCGGCCATAACGCCACAGGCAAGCAGTGCAATCAAAACTTTTTTCATGGTTAAAAACCTCCTGAATTTGCATGAATCATCAAAAATTATTCGGCCTTTTCAAAGCCTGTTCCATAGCATACACTACGGTTATGACAAAAAATGATGTTAAATATGAACAAACAATTACCGGGCGACGTTGTGCGAATTATCCATATATTTGACAAAACTATTGAGTTGCTTTACAATTTTTTTACTAAAACGATAAAAATTAGAACTTCAGTTTTTGAATATTTATTCTGGTAAATGGTTGTTTTCATAGAAGCTGACCACCTGGGGAACAAAAAATAGGCAACCTATATAATCGCCGCGCTAAAGCGAAAAAGCGGCGGCCGGATCCCAACTTTTCCCGGGGAGAACACGGTGCGGATTGACCTTCTTTGCAGGCCGGACGGCAGGCATCCATAAGGGCAGAAAGATCCCCGGCGTCAGTACAGCTTGACGCCGGGGATCCTCCCGTTGGTATGTCAAATGTTAAGAAGTAAGTCGAAATTAATCAAGGGGCGCGGTCTCATCCTGCAGGGCGTCGAAGCCCTCCTCGCCGGTGCGGATCTTGATCACGTTTTCCACATCGTAGACAAAGATCTTGCCGTCGCCGATGTGGCCGGTGCCAAGAACTTTCTGAGCGGTTTCGATCACCACGCGGGGCGGAACTTTGCACACGACGATCTCCACCTTGATCTTTGGCAGGAGCTTCATCTCCAGGGGGACGCCGCGATAAAATTCCGTCGCGCCCTTTTGCATCCCGCAGCCCAGTACCTGGGTGACGGTGATGCCGGTAACGCCGATGCTGTTCATGGCGTTTTTCAGGGTCTCAAAGCGGTTTTTGTTGCAGAGGATGACCACTTTGGTCATTTTGGGGCCGCCGGAGCCCGCCGCAGCGGGAACGGCGGGGGCCCAGGCAGCCGCCGGTTCGGTGACGTCCACAACGGGGACATTGGCGCCCTCGTCGTCATACAGGTGTTCCAGGGCCGGCATAAAGTCGGCATAACTGCTGGAGAGGCCATGCTCGTAAAAATCCAGCCCGGCGGTCTCCTCCTCCCGGGTGACCCGCAGGCCCACGGTCTTTTTGATGAGGAAGAATACAGCCGTCATGGTGACGGAGACCCAGGCGATGACGCTGACGACGCCCAAAAGCTGAACGCCCAGCATCCCGGCGCCGCCGCCGTAGAAAAGGCCGCCTTCCCGGGCAAAAAGACCGGTGAGGATGGTGCCGGCAGCGCCGCAGAAGCCGTGAACGCCGATGGCGCCGACGGGATCGTCGATCTTCAAAACCTTATCGACAAACTCCACGCCGAAAACAATGAGGAAGGACGCGATAAGGCCGATCCAGAAAGCGCCTGCGGGGGTGACGGCGTCGCAGCCGGCCGTAATGGCCACCAGTCCCGCCAGCGCCCCGTTGAGGGTCATGGAAACATCCGGTTTTTTGTAGCGAATCCAGGTGATGATCATGGTGGCGGTGGCCGCCGTAGCCGCGGCCAGGTTGGTGGTGACAAAGATCTCGGAGGCTTTGACGATCTGATCCACGCCGTCCACCAGGGACATGGAGACGGTGGAACAGCCGTTGAAGCCAAACCAGCAGAACCAGAGGATGAACACGCCCAAAGCGCCCAAAGTCAGGCTGTGGCCGGGGATGGCGCGGGGCTTGCCGTCCTTAGCATATTTTCCAATGCGCGGCCCCAGGATCTTGGCCCCGATGAGGGCGGCGGTACCGCCCACCATGTGCACGGCGGTGGAACCGGCAAAATCGTGGAAGCCCAGCTGGGACAGCCAGCCGCCGCCCCAGATCCAATGGCCGGAAACCGGGTAGACCACCAGGCTGATGATAACGCTGTAAATGCAGTAGGAGAGGAATTTGGTGCGCTCCGCCATGGCGCCGGAGACGATGGTAGCCGCCGTGGCGCAGAATACGGTTTGGAAGATGACATAGGCGGCGGTGGGGTAGGTCCCGGAATAATCGCCCTGGATGAAGAAATCGGGCAGGCTCACAAAGCCGCCTATGTCGGAGCCGAACATAAGCCCAAAGCCCACCGCCCAAAACACCAGGGTGCCCAGGGCAAAATCCATAAGGTTTTTCATGATGATGTTGCCGGCGTTTTTGGCTCGGGTAAAACCGGTCTCCACCATGGCAAAGCCGGCCTGCATGAAGAACACCAGCGTGGCGCCCAGCAATACCCAGATGGTATCTACCGCGGAATATTGAGACATTGCAGATCACTCCTCAAACAAAGAAATCGAGGATGCGCGCCGCAAAGCGCACATCCTCGTGCAAGATCGATCCTATTGGCGGGACAGGGGATCAGACGCTGAAGAGCATGTCGCCGTAGGAGGGTACCGGCCAGTATTTCTTGGCGGTGATGACTTCCAGCTCGTCGACGCAGGCGCGCAGCTCCTGCATGGCGGCAAAGACGACAGCCTGATAGTACTGGGCGTTGTCCAGCACCTCGGGATGATCCTTAGCGCCCAGCAGGGCGGCCTCCAGGACATCGGATTTTTTGTAGATGCAGGCGGAGAGCTTGGAGATCTTTTCGACCATAGATTTCTCCAAAGCGGTGTCCACGCCCATATCTTTCTTCAAAGCGGCGGTCTTGGCCAGCTCTTTGCTGTAGGCGATGGCGGCGGGCAGAAAATCTTTGCGGGCCATATCCAGCATGGTGAGGGCCTCGATGTTCAGCACCTTGCTGTAGTTTTCCAGCTGGATCTCATAACGGGCGTGCATCTCGGTCTCGCTGTAGATGTTGTGTTTGGTAAAGAGCTTGATGTTTTTCTCGCTGATGTAATAGGGCAGGGCGTCGGGCATAGTTTTAAGGTTCAGCAGGCCTCTTTTTTCCGCCTCTACCTGCCAGGCGTCGTCGTAGCCGTTGCCATTGAAGATAATGCGGCGATGGTCGGTGACGGTCTTTTTGATGATGGCGGAGAGGGCGGTGTTAAAGTCCGCGGCGCTTTCCAGCTCATTGGCAAACTGCTGCAGTTCTTCGGCCACCATGGTGTTGAGCATGATGTTGGGGCAGGCGATGTTCAGGGTGGAGCCCAGCATACGGAACTCAAACTTGTTGCCGGTAAAAGCGAAGGGAGAAGTGCGGTTGCGGTCGGTGTTGTCCTTGGGGATGGAGGGCAGGGTGGCAACGCCCATGGACATCTTGACGGCTTTGTGGGCGTCGTAGGCGGTGTCGTTGACAATGGCGGAGAGCACGGCGTCCAATTCCTCGCCCAGGAACATGGAGACGATGGCGGGCGGGGCTTCGTTGGCGCCCAAGCGGTGGTCGTTGGCGGCGCTGGCCACAGAGATCCTCAGCAGATCCTGATATTCGTCCACGGCTTTGATGACGGCGCACAAAAACAGCAGGAACTGGGCGTTATCCCGGGGGGATTTGCCGGGATCCAGCAGGTTGATGCTATCATCGGTGGAAATGGACCAGTTGTTGTGCTTGCCGGAGCCGTTGACCCCTGCGAAGGGCTTTTCGTGCAGCAGGCACACCAGGCCGTAGCGCAGGGCCACTTTTTTCATCAGCTCCATGGTGAGCTGGTTGTGATCGGTAGCCAGGTTGCTGGTGGTAAATACGGGGGCCAGCTCGTGCTGGGCGGGGGCAACTTCATTGTGCTCGGTTTTGGCGTAGATGCCCAGTTTCCAAAGCTCTTCGTCCAGTTCTGCCATAAAGGCTTTGACCCGGGGCTTGATGGTGCCGAAATAGTGGTCGTCCAGCTCCTGGCCCTTGGGGGGCTTGGCGCCGAAGAGGGTGCGTCCGGTGAAGATCAGGTCTTTGCGCTCATCGTAGAGCTTTTTGTCGATGAGGAAATACTCCTGCTCCGGGCCAACGGTGGTGAGGACCCGGGTAGAGGTGGTGTTGCCAAAGAGTTTCAGGATGCGCATGGCCTCTTTGTCGATGGCCTCCATGGAGCGCAGCAGAGGGGTCTTTTTATCCAGGGCCTCGCCGCCATAGGAGAAGAAGGCGCAGGGGATATATAAGGTATCGTCTTTGACAAAGGCATAAGAGGTGGGATCCCAGGCGGTGTAGCCCCGGGCCTCAAAGGTGGCGCGCAGGCCGCCGGAGGGGAAGCTGGAGGCGTCGGGCTCGCCGCGGACCAGCTCTTTGCCGGAAAATTCCATGATGATGTTTCCGTCGCTGGTGGGGGAGATGAAGCTGTCGTGTTTTTCGGCGGTGATGCCGGTCAGGGGCTGGAACCAATGGGTGAAATGGGTGGCGCCTTTTTCAAGGGCCCAGTCTTTCATGGCGTTGGCTACGACGTCCGCAATAGAGGGATCCAGCTCCTTGCCGCCCTCGATGGTTCGTTTGAGCTGCTTATAGGTGTTTTTGGGAAGGCGTTCCTTCATAACGCTGTCGCCGAACACCATGCTTCCAAAGATTTCGGATACGCTGTTCATACATACACAACCTTTCTGCAATATCGGATCGGTTTTAGGGGTGCTGTCCGCGTTGCGGACGATCAGTCCAGCCGCCCGGCAACGGGCAAATAAAAAAGACGCCGTGGAGTTTTCCTCCACAGCGCCTTTGCTGTCCATGCCCGAAGTATACGCCCCCTACGGCAGAAATGTCAACACTTTTTTTCTGTTTCTGCAATTTAAATAAAACACGGCTTCATTTCCGCCGCTTTTTTGCACAAATGGGAAAAATATGCCGCCGAGATGAATTTCTGTTTGTTTTTATGATGATTTCTGTTGACAAGGGAAGGCTCACCCTTTATAATGTGAAGCATGGACAAAGACGTTCATCGCAGGACATGGTATCGATCTACCATGATCCGCGATGAACGTCTTTTTTTCGATTCGGCTGTTCCAGAGGTTTTTTCGCTGCCGCTGTTTGTGCGGCGGCAAACAGTTTTCCGGTTTTTTGAAGGAAACATTTTGAATTCCTGCAAAAATTCGAGATCCCGTTCCCCGGACGTCCTCTGCGGAGAAACGTATTTTCTATGGAAAAGGAGATTGGCCCTATGCTGCAAAAAGAAGGCGACGTCCGGATCCCCTCCGGCTGCGCAATATCCGGTATCATTTCCAAAAGCGGAAAGCCCATCTGCGGCGATACCATTATCAGATCCATTTCGGTGATGCACGACCGCTCCAACGGGTTGGGCGGCGGCTTTGCCGGCTACGGCATCTACCCCCAATATCAGGATCTGTATGCGTTCCATGTGTTTTATGATTCCACGGCTGCCAAGGAAGAATGTGAAAAGTTTTTAGAGCGTCATTTCGACATCGTGAACCTTTCCAAGATCCCGGTAAAGCGGATCCCCCAGATCACCGATGTGCCCCGTATTTGGCGCTATTTTGTCAGCCCCCTGCATGCCCGCCTGGTAGACAGCCAGCTGGACGAGGCGGAATACACCGCCCGCAGCGTGGTGCGCATCAACACCACCATAAAAGGCGCGTATGTGTTTTCCAGCGGCAAAAATATGGGCGTTTTTAAGGCCGTCGGCTTCCCCGAGGACGTGGGCGAGTTTTATCGGTTGGACGAGTACGAGGGCTACTGCTGGACAGCCCACGGCCGGTATCCTACCAACACCCCCGGCTGGTGGGGCGGCGCCCACCCCTTTGCCCTGTTGGATTATTCTGTGGTGCACAACGGGGAGATCTCTTCCTACGACGCCAACCGCCGCTGCATCGAGATGTACGGCTACAAATGCACGCTGCTTACCGATACGGAAGTCATCACCTACATGATCGACTACCTGAACCGCCGTCAGGGCCTTACCCTGGAAGAGACGGCCGCCGTCATCGCGGCTCCTTTCTGGAGCACCATCGGCAACAAGAGCCCGGAAGAGAGGGAAAAGCTCACCTATCTGCGAAACGCCTTCTCCAGCCTGCTGATCACCGGGCCTTTTTCCATCCTCCTGGGCTTTGACGGAGGGCTGATGGCCCTGAACGACCGGCTCAAACTCCGCTCCATGGTCATCGGGGAAAAGGGCGATACCACCTACATCGCCAGCGAGGAATGCGCCATTCGGGTGATCGAGCCGGATCTTGACCGGCTGTGGTCCCCCAAAGGCGGCGAGCCCGTCATCATCACATTGGACGGAGGTGCCAAGAAATGTCGGTAAACTTTTTATATCCTGAATATGAGGTCATCCGCAACCCCGCCCGCTGCATCGCCTGCCGCGTGTGCGAGCGCCAATGCGCCAACGAGGTGCATTCCTACGACGCGGAGACCGGATTGATGGTTTCGGACGAGGAAAAATGCGTGGCCTGTCACCGCTGCGTTTCCCTGTGTCCCACCCGGGCGCTGAAGATCGTCAAAACGGACCACACCTTTAAAGCCAACTGCAACTGGACAGGGCAGGCCATTACCGATATCTACCGGCAGGCGGCCACTGGCGGCGTGCTGCTCTCCTCCATGGGCAACCCGGAACCGGCCCCTGTCTATTGGGATAAGATCCTCATCAACGCCTCCCAGGTGACCAACCCGCCCATCGACCCCCTGCGCGAACCCATGGAGACCAAAACTTTCCTGGGGGCAAAGCCCCAGGGGATCCAGCGCAACAAAGACGGCAGCCTCAAAAACAATCTGACGCCCCAGCTGGAGCTGGCGGTGCCCATCATGTTTTCCGCCATGAGTTACGGTTCCATCAGCTACAACGCCCACGAGAGCCTGGCCCGCGCCGCGGTGGCTCTGGGCACCTATTACAACACCGGCGAGGGCGGCCTTCACGAGGATTTCTATCAGTACGGGGCCAACACCATCGTCCAGGTAGCTTCCGGGCGCTTCGGCGTATATAAGGATTATCTGGAAGCCGGGGCTGCCGCGGAGATCAAAATGGGGCAGGGCGCAAAGCCCGGCATCGGCGGGCATCTGCCCGGGACAAAGATCGTGGGGGATATCTCCCGCACCCGCATGATCCCCGAAGGCTCCGACGCCATTTCCCCTGCGCCCCATCATGACATTTATTCTATTGAAGATTTGCGCCAATTGGTTTATTCTTTAAAGGAGGCCACGGAATACAAGAAACCTGTCATCGTCAAGGTGGCGGCGGTTCATAACGTGGCAGCCATCGCCAGCGGCATCGCCCGCTCCGGTGCAGACATCATCGCCATCGACGGTTTCCGGGGAGGGACGGGCGCAGCGCCTACCCGCATCCGGGATAACGTCGGGATCCCCATTGAACTTGCCCTTGCCAGCGTGGATCAGCGCCTTCGCGATGAAGGCATCCGCGGCAACGTTTCCATCGTAGTGGGAGGCTCCATCCGCAGCAGCGCGGATGTGGTCAAGGCCATCGCCCTGGGAGCGGACGCGGTGTACATCGCCACCAGCGCGCTGCTGGCCCTGGGGTGCCACCTCTGCCGCAGCTGCCATCTGGGCCGCTGCAACTGGGGTATCGCCACCCAGCGGCCGGATCTGGTCCGCCGCCTCAACCCCGATATCGGCTTTCAGCGACTGGTCAATCTGGTCAACGCCTGGGAGCATGAGATCAAGGAGATCATGGGAGGCATGGGCATCAACTCCATCGAGGCCCTGCGGGGCAACCGCCTGATGCTTCGCGGCATCGGCCTGAACGAAAAGGAGCTGGAGATCCTCGGCATCGCCCACGCGGGCGAGTGACGGTCTGCCCGTCGGCCTTCCGTCGGACGCAGATTTTAGGAGGTATTTGTCAAATGTTAACCGCAATCGTTGGAATCAACTGGGGAGATGAGGGCAAGGGCCGCATGGTGGACCTGCTTTCCTCCGACTACGACATTGTCGCCCGCTATCAGGGCGGCAACAACGCCGGGCACACCGTCATCAACCATCTGGGCAAGTTTGTCCTCAACCTGCTTCCCTCCGGTATCCTCCGCCCCGAGGTGGTCAACATCATGGGCACCGGCATGGTCATCGACCTGCAGCATCTCTGCGGGGAGATCGGCCGCCTGCGGGAAGCCGGCGTCAAAATTTCCCCCGAGAACCTGAAGATCAGCGACCGGGCCATCATCTGCCTGCCCTACCATGTGCAGCAGGACTGCCTGGAGGAGGACCGTCTGGGCGACGCCAAATACGGTTCCACCCGCCGGGGCATCGCGCCGGTCTACGGCGATAAATATCTGAAAAAATGCATCCGCATGGGCGACCTGCTGTACCCCGAGACGACGAAAAAACGTCTGGAGGGGATCGTGGATTGGAAAAACATCATCATCCACCGCGGCTACGGCGCGCCGGACATCACCCTGGAGAGCATCCTGGAATGGCTGCGGACCTACGGTGAGCCTTTGAAGGAGCACATCTGCGATACCGGGCTTTACCTGAACCAGGCCCTGAAAGACGGCAAAAAGGTGATGTTTGAGGCCCAGCTGGGCGCTCTGCGCGACATCGACTACGGCATCTATCCGTTTACCTCGTCCTCCTCCACCATTGCGGCTTATGCCCCCATCGGCGCCGGGATCCCCGGCCAGAAGCTGGACAGCACCATCGGCATTATGAAGGCCTATTCCACCTGCGTGGGCGAAGGGCCCTTTACCGCCGAGATGTTTGGGGATGAAGCGGAGGCCCTGCGGGCCGCCGGAGGCGAATACGGCGCCGCCACAGGGCGTCCCCGCCGGGTAGGCCCCTTCGACGTGGTGGCTTCCCGCTATGGCGTGCGGGTACAGGGCGCCGACGAGCTGGCGCTGACCAAAATGGACATCCTCTCCTATCTTGACCGCATCCCTGTATGCACCAAATACGAGGTGAACGGCCAGGTGACGGAGGAGTTCCCCTTCGGCGACCTTTTGAACATTGCAAAGCCCATTGTGGAATACCTTCCCGGCTGGAACTGCGATATCAGCGCCTGCCGGAAAAAGGAGGAGCTGCCCCAAGCGGCTCTGGACTACATCGCATATATTGAAAGATCCGTCGGCTGCCCCGTGACCTACGTCTCCGTTGGGGCGGACAGGCAGGCCTACGTGAAAATGAAATAACCTCGTGGTCACAGCCCCCCAGCGGCGGCGTGTGGCTGGCCGGCAAAGCGCGGCCTGGGCAACTTTGCCGCTGGGGAAAGGCGATACCGATGAAACGAATCTACGTCAATGAAAAATGGTGCCTGGGATGCCATCTGTGCGAATACTATTGCGCCTTTGCCAATTCCGGTAAGGACGACATGGTCAAAGCGCTGAAAAACATCACCATCCACCCCCGCATCCGCATCGAAGAGAAAAACGCGGTTTCCTTCGCGGTTTCCTGCCGCCACTGCACCGAGCCGCTGTGCGTCAAAAGCTGCATTACCGGGGCCCTGAAGGCAGTGGACGGAGTCATCGAGATCGACCAGGGAAAATGCGTGGGCTGTTATACCTGCATCCTCGCCTGCCCCTACGGTGCGGTGAGCCCTTCCCCCGACGGGGTGATCCAAAAATGCGAGCTCTGCGTCCAGCGCGGCGGGTCCCCCGCCTGCGTCACCGGCTGCCCGAACCAGGCCATCGTTTTTGAGGAGAGGTGAGGAAGATGAAATATGTGATTATCGGCAACTCCGCCGCCGCTGTGGGCTGCGTCGAAGGGATCCGCTCGGTCGACCGGGAGGGCGAGATCACCGTGGTTTCCCGGGAGGGGCACCACACCTATTCCCGTCCCCTCATCTCCTATCTGCTGCTGGGAAAGACCGACCGGGAAAAGATGAAATACCGTCCGGATTCCTTTTACAGCGATAACGGAGTCCGCTTTCTGCCCGGCCGCGCCGCGGTGGAGATAGACCCTGCGGGCAAGACCGTCACCCTGGATGACGGGGCCTGTTTGCCCTACGATAAACTGCTGGTGGCTACCGGTTCCCACCCCTTCGTCCCCCCCATCGAGGGCCTGGATGGGGTAGAAAACCGCTGTACCTTTTCCAGCCTGGACGACGCGTTGGCCCTGGAGGCCCTTTTGACCCCCCAGACCAGGGTGCTGATCCTCGGGGCCGGGCTCATCGGCCTGAAGTGTGCCGAGGGCATCGCCGCCCGGGTGGCCAGCGTCTCGGTGGTGGATATGGCCGGCCGGGTGCTGCCCAGTATTCTGGATGAGACCGCCGCCGCCCTGGTGCAAAAACAGATCGAAAAGCATGGCGTGAGGTTTTTCCTCTCCCGCAGTGTGGAACGCTTTTGCGGAGGCACAGCGGTTTTGACCGATAAGACCCAGCAGGATTTTGACGTGCTGGTGGTGGCGGTGGGCGTGCGTCCCAACGTGGAACTGGTACAAAAGGCCGGTGGGGCGGTGGGCCGCGGCGTCACCGTTGACGAGCGCTGCGCCACCACTTTGCCCGACATCTACGCCGCTGGGGACTGCACCGAGAGCCTCGACATCACCACGGGAGAGCGCAAGGTATTGGCGCTGCTGCCGGGGGCCTATATGCAGGGCGAGGCTGCCGGGGTCAACATGGCCGGGGGCGAAAAACTCTACGACCGGGCCATCCCCATGAACGCCATCGGCTTTTTTGGGTACCACATGATCACCGCCGGAAGCTATGACGGGGAAGAATACGTGGTGCAAAAGGGCGCAGATTACAAAAAACTGGTGACCGGGGACGGCGTGCTCAAAGGATATCTGCTGCTGGGCAGCGTGGAGCGGGCCGGGATCTACACCGCCCTCATCCGCAACCGCACTCCGCTGGCGTCGGTGGATTTTGACCTGATCAAGGAAAAGCCTCAGCTGATGGCCTTCTCGAAGACAGAGCGGCTTCGCCAGCTGGGCAGCCGGCGGTAAGCTGGATTTTTGAATATGGCCGCGCGGCGGCGGAATGGAGTTTTGATCGATGAACATCACAGCGGGAAGCAGCTATTTTAAAGACCTGAACGACGCGGTGCGCACTTCGCCGGATCACAAGGTGGTCATTGAGCGGTGCCTGGGCCAGCGCTATATTGCCGCGGGCCTTTCGGATAAGGAGATCGAGATCCACGGCGTGCCCGGCAACGCCCTGGGCGCCTACCTCAACGGCGCCACGGTGCGGGTGTACGGCAACGCCCAGGACGCCACCGGCGACACCATGAACGACGGCGAGATCGAGATCCACGGTTCGGCGGGAGACGCCGCCGGTTACGCCATGCGCGGCGGAAAGATCTTTGTGGAAGGCAACGCGGGGTATCGCGCGGGCATCCACATGAAGGCCTATGAGACAAAGCACCCGGTGCTGGTCATCGGCGGGGCCGCAGGCAGCTTTTTGGGCGAGTACCAGGCTGGCGGCACCATCATCGTGTTGGGGCGCGGCTGCGGCGGCAAACCGCCGGTGGGCTATTTTTGCGGCACGGGGATGCACGGGGGCAAGATGCTGCTGCGCTGCAGCGAGCCGCCCTACGACCTGCCCCGGCAGGTCATCTCCAAAAAGGCGGAGGCCGCCGATCTGGAGGAGTTCCTCCCTTATATCGAAGAGTATTGCCAGAAATTTGGCGCCGATCGGGACGAGATCCTGAACGCCGATTTCTATGTGCTGGCTCCGGATACAAAAAACCCGTACAAACAGCTTTATACACACAATTAAAACATGTATAATATGATATATCGGGTCTCCGGTATATCATATTGTCTTTCTGAGGACCGGCCCCGGCGGACGGTTTTGTCACGGAGCGGGGAAAAACAGCGGAGGTTGATTATGGATTACACGATGAAGGAAGTACTGCAGTTTGTGGAGGAGAACGACGTCAAGTTCATCCGCCTTGCTTTCTGCGATATTTTTGGGCGGCTGAAAAACATTTCCATTTTGGCGCAGGAGCTGCCCCGGGCCTTTGAACAGGGAATCTCCTTTGACGCTTCCGCGATCCGCGGCTTTATGAACGTGGAGGCTTCCGACCTGTTCCTCTTCCCGGATCCGGGGACTTTGGTGGTACTGCCCTGGCGGCCGCAGCAGGGGCGGGTGGCCCGCTTTTTCTGCGATATCCGTCACCCGGACGGCACGCCCTTTGCGGGGGATAACCGCAATTTCCTTCGGGAGACGGTGCGCCTTGGCGAGGAGATGGGCCTGCAGTGCCGGGTGGGGCCGGAGTGCGAATTCTATCTTTTTGAGCTGGATGAAAAAGGGGAGCCAACCCTTCGACCTCAAGATCAGGCGGGGTATTTTGACGTGGCGCCTCTGGACAAGGGGGAAAACGTCCGCCGGGATATCTGCCTGACCCTGGAACAGATGGGGCTGCATCCGGAGACCTCCCATCACGAGCAGGGCCCGGGGCAGAACGAGATCGACATCCGCTATTCCGACGCCCTTTCCGCAGCCGACAACCTGGTCACCTTCCAGTCTGTGGTAAAGGCCGTGGCGGTGAACAACGGGCTTTACGCCTCGTTTTTGCCCAAGCCCCTGCCGGAAAAAAGCGGCAGCGGCCTGCATGTGAACCTCTCCCTGGTGCGCAACGGCGTCAACCTTTTCCGCGGGGGGGCAGGGGAGTACGACCCTGAGGCGGAGGCCTTTATCGCCGGGGTGCTGCGGCACATCCGGGAGATCACGCTGTTTCTCAACCCTCTGACCAATTCCTACCGGCGCCTGGGCAGCTTTGAAGCGCCCCGGTATGTCACCTGGTCCCGGCAGAACCGCTCCCAGCTGGTGCGGATCCCGGCGGCCAAGGGGGAGCTTTCCCGGATGGAGCTGCGCTCCCCGGACCCCGCCTGCAGCCAATATCTCGGCTTTGCCCTGATCATCCGGGCGGGGCTGGACGGCGTCCGGAACAAGCTGACCCTGCCGGCCAGCACAGATATCGACCTCTACACGGCTTCGGACGCGGTGCTGGGCGCACTGGAAAAGCTGCCGAAGGATCTGGGGGAAGCCATCGAGGCGGCGGCGGAGAGCGAGTTCGTGCGCTCGGTCATGGACGAAAAGACCCTGGAGCGGATCCTGACGGATAAATCCGGCGAGTGGAACCGCTGCTTTGCCGCGGCGGATCAGCAGAAGTTTGAATTTGAAGAATATTTCCGCTGCATCTGATTTTGTCCGGCGTCCAACAGGCAGGAAGGGAGGTTTGTGGTCATGAACAGCGTGCTGCTCGTCTGCGGGCGGGATAAAAGCAGGGAAGCCCTTACTTCCCTGCTCATCTCCTCCGATTTTTCCCAGGTCACGGTGGCGGAAAACGGCGCGGAGGCGCGGCGGATGCTGCTGGCTGCGGAGTACGACCTCATCATTGTGGACGCCCCGCTGCCCGACGAGTTTGGCCACGATTTTTCCCTGTATGCGGCGGAAAATTCCGCTTCCGGGGTGCTGATCTTGGTGAAAAACGAGGTGGCGGACAGCGTTTCGGCCAAAGTGGAGGACTACGGCGTGGCGGTGGTGGCAAAGCCCATGAACCGGCAGCTGTTTTTTCAGGCGGTCAAGCTGGTCACCGTCTCCCGGCGGCGCCTGCGCGGCCTGCGGGATGAAAACCTGCAGCTGCAAAAAAAAATCGAGGAGATCCGCCTGGTAGACCGTTCCAAATACGCCCTGATGCAATACCTGAAAATGACGGAGCCCCAGGCCCACCGCTACATCGAAAAGCAGGCCATGGATCTGCGGATCACCCGCCGGGAGGTGGCCATGAATATCCTGAAGACCTACGAAACATAACATTGCAGGGAGGGAAACGGCATGAAGCTTTCATTTACCAAGATGCAGGGCTGCGGCAACGATTATATCTATTTTAACTGCCTGGAGCAGCCCCTTGAAAACCCCGAAGAGGTAAGCCGGGTTTTGTCCGACCGCCATTTTGGCGTGGGCGGGGACGGCATTATCCTCATCTGCCCCTCCGAGACGGCGGACGTCAAAATGCGCATGTTCAACGCCGACGGCAGCGAGGGGAAGATGTGCGGCAACGCCATCCGCTGCGTGGGCAAATACCTTTACGACAACAAGCTGATCTGCGGCGACTGGGTGCGTATCGAGACCATCAGCGGGATCAAGACCCTGCAGCTTTTCCCCAAGGACGGCCTGGTACAGACGGCCCGGGTGGATATGGGCCCGGCGGAGCTGCGCCCCGCCCTGATCCCGGCGAAATTCCCGGGAGAGCGGGCGGTGTCGGTCTTTCTTGCGGCGGGCGGAAAAGAATATGCCGTTACCTGTGTTTCCATGGGAAACCCCCACTGCGTGCTGTTCCTGCCAGAGGTTAAATCTCTGGAGTTAGAGCGGATCGGCCCCGCTTTTGAAAACCACCCGGCGTTCCCCGAGCAGGTGAACACGGAATTTATCCGGGTGATCGACAGGCATACCCTGGAAATGCGGGTGTGGGAGCGGGGCAGCGGCGAGACCTGGGCCTGCGGCACCGGCGCCTGCGCCAGCGTGGTGGCGGCGGTGGAAAACGGGTTCTGTCCCAAGGGGGAACCGGTCACCGTCCATCTGCGCGGCGGGGATCTCATCATTGAATACACCGAACAGACGGTGTTTATGACCGGCCCGGCGGTTAAAGTATTCGAGGGCTGGGTGGAACTTTGACCTTCCTGAAAAAAAGGGGGGCCTTTCCCTGAAAGGCGCCCGGATGGTTTTGATCGAACATAGCCACAGAGGATGCCATTCTTCTGTGGTTGTCCCATGCCCGGGGAAACCCGGGCATGGCGCAGGATAAATTATGCCGCTGCGGCGGCCAAAAAGGACGGGATGGAAATGAGCAAGTATATTTTTGTAACCGGCGGCGTGGTATCCGGCCTGGGAAAAGGCATTACGGCGGCTTCCCTGGGCAGGCTCCTCAAGGCCAGAGGGCTGAAGGTGGCGGCTCAAAAGCTGGATCCGTACATCAATGTGGACCCCGGCACCATGAGCCCATATCAGCACGGAGAGGTGTTCGTCACCGAGGACGGCGCCGAGACCGACCTGGACCTGGGGCACTATGAGCGGTTTATCGATGAGGATCTGAATAAATTTTCCAATCTTACCACGGGAAAAGTCTACTGGAATGTCCTGACCAAAGAGCGGGGCGGCGAATACCTGGGGGAGACGGTGCAGGTGATCCCCCATATCACCAACGAGATCAAAAGCTTTATCTACTCCGTAGGCAAAAAGACCAACGCCGACGTGGTCATCACCGAGATCGGCGGCACCACCGGCGATATTGAGAGCCAGCCCTTTTTGGAGGCCATCCGCCAGGTATCCCTGGAGGTGGGAAGGGACAACTGTATCTTTATGCACGTCACCCTGGTGCCCTATATCAAAAGCTCCGGGGAGCACAAATCCAAACCCACCCAGCATTCTGTCAAGGAACTGCAGTCCCTGGGGATCATGCCGAACATCATCATCGCCCGCTGCGACGAGCCCATCGACGAATCCATCCGGCAGAAGATCAGCCTTTTCTGCAATGTGCGCCCCGACTGTGTGATCCAGAACATCACGGTGCCGGTGCTGTACGAAGCGCCGCTAATGCTGGAGGAACAGCATCTTTCCGATATCGTCTGCCGGGAGCTGAAACTGGATCTGCCCGCCCCGGAGATGGGGGATTGGATGGAGATGCTGCAGCGCATCAACAGCATCAGCCGCAAGGTGACCATCGGGCTGGTGGGCAAATATGTCAAGCTTCACGACGCCTACCTTTCGGTGGCGGAGGCCCTGCGCCACGCCGGGTTTGAAAACGGCGCGGAGGTGGATATCCACTGGATCGACGCCGAGCATGTCACCGCGGAGACAGCGGAGGAGCTGTTGGGCGGCCTCGACGGTATTCTGGTGCCCGGCGGCTTTGGCGAACGCGGCATCGAGGGGATGATCACGGCGGCGGAATACGCCCGCACCCACAACAAGCCCTATTTTGGCATCTGCCTTGGCATGCAGATCGCTGTGATCGAATTTGCGCGCCATGTGCTGGGCCTGCGGGACGCCAACTCCAGCGAGTTTTACAAGGACGGCCCCCATTCGGTCATCGACCTGATGCCCGACCAACAGGGGAACCTGCCCAAAGGCGGCACCATGCGCCTGGGCGCTTATCCCTGCAACATCCTGGACAACACCACCATGGAGCGGGCCTATGGCCGCCCCCAGATTATGGAGCGCCACCGTCACCGCTACGAATTTAACAACAGCTATCGGGAAGCGGTGGAAAAAGCGGGACTCACCATTTCCGGAACCTCCCCCGACAAACGCCTGGTGGAGGCGGTTGAACTTTCTGAGCGCCCGTTTTACGTCGGCGTCCAGTACCATCCGGAATTCAAAAGCCGCCCCAACCACGCCCATCCGCTGTTCCGCGAGTTTATTAAAGCATCTTTGGGCTGAGCTTTTTAAGAAAAACTTGATTTTGCATTGCCTTAATTTGTAAAATATAGTAGAATCAGCCGTATGGACTTAATTTTATTAAAGAAACGATGCGGCTACCTGAACAAACCCGCATCCGCGCCTGATGGTAGGATGCGGGTTTGTTAGGGCGGCCGGGGCCCGCGCAGGCGATACTGCGCCGCAGAAGGAGAGGATCTCATGACGATCAACCCGCATTACCAGGATCTGGAGCAAAATTATCTCTTTGCCGTCACCGCGCAAAAGGCAGCCGAGTTTTCCGCGGCTCATCCCGACAAAAAAGTGATCCGGCTGGGCATCGGCGATGTGACAAAGCCCCTTTGCCCGGCGGTGATCGAGGCCATGCACCGGGCGGTGGACGATATGGCTTGGGCGGAGACCTTTTACGGCTATGGCCCCTACGAGGGATACGATTTTTTGCGGGAGGCGATCCGCGGCTATTATGGCCGCCGCGGGGTGCCGCTGCAGCTGTCGGAGATCTTTGTCAGCGACGGGGCAAAAAGCGATATTGGCAACATTTTAGATATTTTTGGCGAGGATAACGCGGTGTTGGTGCCGGATCCGGTGTATCCGGTGTATGTGGACACCAACATCATGGCCGGGCGGCGGGTGGCCTTTTCCTCCGCCACCGAAGCCAACGGTTTTCTGCCGCTGCCGGATCCGGCGGTGAAGGCGGATATCATTTATCTGTGTTCTCCCAACAATCCAACGGGGGCGGCCTACAGCCGGGAACAGCTAAAGGCCTGGGTGGATTTTGCCAATCAGAACGACGCGGTGATCCTGTTTGACGCCGCTTACGAGGCGTTTATCCGGGATGACAGCCTGCCCCACAGCATTTTTGAGGTGGAAGGGGCCCGAACCTGCGCCATCGAGTTCTGCTCCCTTTCCAAAACGGCCGGATTTACCGGCACCCGCTGCGGCTATGCGGTCATCCCGGCGGAGTTGGAGCGGGGGGGAAGCCCTTTGGGGGCCATGTGGCTGCGGCGGCAGGCCACAAAGTTTAACGGCACCTCTTACATTGTGCAGCGCGGGGCCGCCGCGGTGTTTACCGAAGAGGGGCAGGCACAGGTAAAAGCCGATATCGACGATTACCTGGAAAACGCCCGCGTGATCACGACCGCCCTGGACAGCATGGGGATCTGGTATACCGGAGGGAAAAACTCCCCCTATATCTGGCTTAAATGCCCTGGCGGCATGGATTCCTGGACGTTTTTTGATTATTTGTTGGAGAAGGCCAACGTGGTGGGAACACCCGGCGCCGGCTTTGGGCAAAACGGGGAGGGCTTTTTCCGCCTCACAGCCTTTGGAAGCCGGAAGAATACCCTGGAGGCGGTGGAGCGCCTGCGCGGGCTTCTGTAAAAAATAAAAAGCGCCCTGGCGAAGGAGCTGCTTTCGCCAGGGTGCTTTTTTGTGGAAAACGGCGGGCAACCGGACGGCGCGGCCTTGGTTTTGCCGGGCCGGTTTGTTATAATGGCAGTGGAAGAAGAAATAGGCAGGGATCGGGCTGAAGGCCCACAGGAGGACGACAATGAAGATCAGTGAAATTTTGAGGGGAAAAGCCGTCACAGTATCCTGCGAGGTGTTTCCGCCGAAGCCGGGAGCGGACCAGGGACAGATGGAGCAGGTAGTCTCCTCCCTGGCCGGGCTTTCGCCGGATTTTATCAGCGTTACTTACGGGGCCGCTGGAAAAACGCGGCAGAACACCCTGGAGGTGGCCTGTATGGTGCAGCGCTGCGGGGTTACCCCCATCGCCCATCTTACCTGCGTTTCCGCCGGGCGGGAGAAGATCCGGGAGCAGCTGGATAGCCTGGCCGGAGCGGGGGTGGAGAACATCCTGGCCCTGCGGGGAGATATCCCGGAGGGGACGGAATTCCCCGATCCGCAGCATTACCGTTACGCCGCAGACCTGGTGCGGGAGATCCGGGAGGACGGGCGCTTTTGCATCGGCGGGGCCTGCTACCCGGAAGGGCATGTGGAATCGGACAGCCGGGAGCGGGATATGGATCATCTAAAGGAAAAAGTGGAGGCCGGATGCGAATTTCTGACCAGCCAGATGTTTTTTGACAACGATATTTTTTATAATTTCCTCTACCACATCCTCGCCCGGGAGATCCGCGTCCCGGTCATTGCGGGGGTCATGCCGGTGACCAATGCGCGGCAGATCCGGCGGATCACCCAGATCTCCGGGACGGCGCTGCCCCTGCGTTTTCGGATGATCCTCGACCGTTTTGGCGGCGACCCGGCCTCCATGAAGCAGGCGGGCATCGCCTACGCTACAGATCAGATCATCGACTTGATCGCCAACGGCGTGCGTGGGGTGCATATTTACACCATGAACCGGCCGGAGATCGCCGCCAGTATCATGGAAAACCTGTCGTCCATTCTGGGGCGCTGAGGGTATGGGGATGGATTGGAAGGAAGTATACCGCTATATGGGCTACCGGGGCCAAACGCCGTCCCCGGAGGAACACAGGATGATCCAGGAGGCGGCCCGGGCGGTGGAGGAGGCGTCCTCTCCCCGGTGGGTTTGGGCCCGCGTCCCGGTCTGGGAGGACGGGGAAGGGGCCGTGTTGGACGGCTGGGAAACGGGCAGCCGGGGGCTGGCCGGAAATCTGCGGGGATGCGCGGAAGCGTTTTTGGCGGCCTTTACCCTGGGCGGCGGAGTCGACCTGGTTTTGCGGCGGCTGGAAAAGCAGGACATGAGCCGGGCGCTGGCGGCGCAGGCCGCTGCCGCGGCCATGATAGAGAGGTTTTGCGACGAGCGGGAGGCGGAGCTTTCCGCCCAGATCCCGGGTTTTTTCCTGCGCCCGCGGTTTAGCCCCGGCTACGAGGATTTTTCGATCCGCAGCCAGGAAGAATTTCTGCGCAGGCTGGACGCGCCAAAGCGCATTGGCCTTACCCTCACGGCGGGGGGGATGCTGACGCCCTCCAAATCGGTGACGGCGGTGATCGGCATTTCGGCCCAGGCTGCCTGCGGGGAGAGCCGTTGCGGGCAATGCGGCAGTGAAAACTGTCCCTTCCGGGAAGCTGTGGCGGAGATGGAGAAAGGACGGTAATATGAATATTTGGGAAGAGAAGGGCAAACGCCTGATCTTTTTTGACGGCGGCATGGGCACCATGCTGCAACAGGCGGGACTTTTAGCCGGGGAGGAGCCGGAGCGCTGGAACTTGACCAACCCCGAGCAGGTGCTCGAGATTCACCGCGGCTATCGAGAGGCGGGCTGCGACGTGTTGACGGCGAATACCTTCGGCGCCAACCGTCTGAAAATGGAACGGGCGGGGTTTTCGGTGCGGGAGGTCGTGGAGGCCGGGGTTTCCCTGGCGCGCAAGGCCGCGGGGGAGCGCTGCGCGGTGGCGCTGGACATCGGCCCCACCGGCAGGCTTCTCAGGCCTCTGGGGGACCTTGGCTTTGAGGAAGCCTATGAGATCTTTTACGAGATGGCAAAATCCGGCGCGGCGGCGGGGGCGGATTGCGTGATCATCGAGACTATGAACGACGCCTACGAGTGCAAGGCGGCGGTGCTGGCGGCCCGAGCGGCGGCGCCGGGGCTGCCGGTGTTCGCTTCCGTTATTTTTGATAGCCGGGGCAAGCTGCTGACAGGCGCGGATATCCCGGCGGTAACGGCTTTGCTGGAGGGCCTGGGGGTGGACGCCCTGGGCGTCAACTGCGGATTTGGCCCGGAGCAGACCCTGCGGCTGCTGCCGGAACTGCTGGAGTGCGTTTCCATCCCGCTGCTTTTGATGCCCAACGCCGGGCTGCCCCACAGCGTAGACGGCCGGACCGTCTTTGACCTGGATCCGGAGGGATTTGCCGCGGCTATGGAGCCCATAGCGAGATCCGGCGTATGGTATCTGGGAGGCTGCTGCGGCACTACGCCGGAGCATTTGGCGGCCCTGATCCGCCGCTGCGGCGCCTGCCGGCCCGCCGCGCTTTCCGACAAAGGGAGGACGGTGGTATCCTCCTATGGCTCCTCGGTGCTTTTGGGGGAAAAGCCGGTGATTATCGGCGAGCGCATCAACCCAACGGGCAAAAAGCGGCTGAAACAGGCCCTGCGGGAGAACGACATGGATTATCTGCTGCGGGAAGGTTTAGCGCAGCAGGAGAGCGGCGCCGCGGTGTTGGACGTAAACGTGGGCATGCCGGAGATCGACGAAAAAGCGATGATGGAGCGGGTGGTGCAGGAGCTGCAAAGCGTTACCGAACTTCCCCTGCAGATCGATAGCTCCGACCCCGCGGTGCTGGAGGCGGCTTTGCGGCTGTATAACGGAAAAGCCATGGTCAACTCCGTCAACGGCAAGAAGGAATCCATGGAAGCGGTGTTCCCACTGATCCAAAAATACGGCGGGGTGGTGGTTGGGCTTACCCTGGATGAGAATGGGATCCCCGAAACGGCCCAGGGGCGCGCATACATCGCAAAAAAAATAGTGGACACCGCCGCGCAGTATGGCGTGGCGAAAAAAGATATTCTCATCGACGCCCTGGCCATGACGGTGAGCACCGGGCAGGATAACGCCGGGGTTGCCCTGGAGACCATCCGCCGGGTCAAAAAAGAGCTGGGGGTAAAAACCTGCCTGGGCGTTTCCAACATCTCCTTTGGCCTTCCCCGGCGGGATATCCTCAACAGCGTCTTTTACGCCATGGCTTTGGAAAGCGGGCTGGACGCCGCCATCCTCAACCCGGGCGCGGAGGCGATGATGGAGGTCTATAGGGGATATTTGGCCTTGCGCGGGCTGGACCCCGGCTTTGAGGGATACATTGGGCGGTTTGGCGGCAAAGAGGAGTACCGGGCCCCCGCCGCCGGTGCTCCGGAAGCGGGCCTGGGCCAGATGATCCGGCAGGGACTGCGGGAGGGCGCGCCTGCGGCGGCCCGCGCCCTGGCCAAAACGCGGGAGCCCCTGGATATCATCAACGGGGAACTGATCCCGGCGCTGGATGCGGTGGGCAAAGGCTTTGAACGGGGGGAAGTGTTTCTGCCGCAGCTTTTGATGAGCGCCGAAGCGGCCAAAGCGGCTTTTGAGGCCCTGCGGGAGGGGATGACGGGAAATTCCGGCCCCAGGGGCCCAAAAGTGTTGCTGGCTACGGTGAAAGGGGATATCCACGACATTGGAAAAAATATCGTCAAGGTGCTGCTGCAAAACTACCGCTATGAGGTGATCGACCTGGGGCGGGACGTTGCCCCGGAGGAGGTCGTTGCCGCGGCGCTGCGGGAGGACGCCCGTCTGGTGGGGCTCTCGGCGCTGATGACCACGACAGTGGGCAGCATGGAGGAGACGATCCGCGCCCTGCGAAAGGCGGCCCCGGATTGCCGCATTATGGTGGGAGGAGCCGTCCTGACAGAGGATTACGCCAGTCAGATCGGGGCGGATCGCTACGTCCCGGACGCCATGGCGTCGGTGCGTTATGCGGGAGAGATCCTGGGCGAGCCCCAGACATAAAATAGCCGCCGTCCCCCCAAGGGGGGCGGCGGTTTTGACGTAGGAGGGCTACAGCAGCAGGTAGGCCACGGCCAGCATGACCTTTGGGTCTGCACGGCTGCTTAGCAGCAAAGCCAAAACAGCCAAAAGGATAAGCCGCTCCCGGTCTAAGGCGGGAAACATGGCAAACGGTTTCATAGCGGCAGTTATTTTTTTTTAGGAAACTCCATTTCCGGAAGATAGTCCTCCTCATCCTGCGCCCGGACAAACTGATCCGGGTGAAAGAAGACGGGGTTTCTGGGAATATGGTCGAAAAAGTCCTGGGGTTCCCGTCCTTTTGACGGCGGAAAAGCGATCGGCTCCTCTGGGCCGCCCCAATCGGGGCCCTGCCCAGGCCGGACAGGCTCCCCGGACGGGGCGGGGCCGGGATCGGATGGAAAGCCGGAAAGCGCCTCCAATAGTTTTTCGTCCTCCGCGGCAAACAGCGCTGACGGCTCTGGCTCCGGGGAGGGCGCGGCCGCCCTGGGTTCTGCCGCGGGCGGCGCTTTTGAGGGGGAAACCATTTTCGGCACAGCCTCGTCGGGAGGGCTATCCGGCCCTGACAGCTGGAAGCCCGCGGCCTCTTCGGGCTCTGCCGCAGGCTGGATCCGAGGCGAAACGGGAAGCGGCTCCTGCGGGGCGGGAGGCTGGGAGACTTTCGCTGGCGCGGGTTTTGGCCCCGGGACGCGGGTTGGTGGCGGGGCCGCTTTTTTTTCGGCGCCCGTCCCCCGAAGGCGCTGGCCAGCCATTTCGCTGAGCTGGCGCAGGGCTTCTTCCCGCATGCGGGCAAATTCTTCGTAGGTGTATTCGTTTTTGTTCCAGTTCATTTCTGATCGCCTCCAAACAAGCCCAGTGACTGTACCAAAGGCAGCAGATCCAGAAGCTGCAAAACCTTGATCGCGTCGTCCGCCCGCGCGGCGCGCTCCGGGGAAAGATGGGGCTTGAGCGCCCGCAGCAGGCTGATGTTTTTGTCGTCGGTTTTTGTGCCGGATAGAAACTTCTGCAGGCCGATAACGGTGTCAAGGTCGATCCCGGCGGTCTGCTCCAGCTCCCGGAGGGAATCTGCCGCATCCTTTGGGGCAGGCGGGGGCTGGGCGGGGCCCCCGGCGCCGCCCAACAGGGACAGGAGACCGGAGAGCGCGTCCTCATCCGACAGCAGCCCAGAGAGCAAACCGGAAAGATCGGCCATGGATCATCGCCCTCCCAGCGCGTCCCGCAAAAGCTGCTGTACCTTTTCAGAGCGCAGCAGGGCTTCGACCATCTGCGGGTTGTTGAGGATGCCCATGACCTTATCGCTGACCATGGGCTGCCGGCCGTCCAGAAGGAGATCCAGCTTCTGCCGGAGCTCTTCCGGGGGGATGCCGGTCCGCTGGCTGACAAGGCGGGATAATTCGGCGATCTTTTCTTCCGGTACCAAAAATTCGCTCAAGATCTTTCACCACCTATTCCATTTCATTTATCTTTATGATAAAGTAAAGATTACTATTCCATTTCAGGGTTGGGAGGCGTTTGCATTGCGGATCCTTGTGGTATCCGATAGCCATCGGAATTTTTTTCAGCTGCAAAAGGTGCTGGAGAAGCACCCGGAGGCCAATATGGTGATCCATCTGGGGGACGGCGAGGCGGAGTTTGAGGACATCCAAGCCCTGTACCCCGGTTTCCGTTACGCTGCGGTGAGCGGAAACTGCGATTTTGCCGCCTCCTGCCCGCTCACCAACCTGCTGCATCTGGAGGGGAAAAACGTCTATATCACCCACGGGCACACCCTGGGGGTCAAAAGCTCCCTGGAGCAGTTAAAAGCAGCGGCGCGGGTGGCGCGGGCCAGCATCGCCCTGTACGGCCATACCCACATCGCCTACACGGAATACGACAACGGGCTGTATGTGATGAACCCGGGCAGCGTTGCCCTGGCGCGCAATGGAAAGCCCAGTTATGGGATCATCGATATCCTTCCCAATGGGATCATGCTGAACATCGCGGAGGTGTGAGGATGGAACAGGGCCTGCAGGGGCTTTCTACCCGGGTGCTGGGGCGCAGTTTTATTGCCCTGGAACGGGTGGATTCCACCAATTCCTATCTAAAAAGCGGGGATTTCCCCGACGGCTGCACCGTGGTGGCGGCAGAACAGTATTCCGGCCGCGGCCGGCGGGGAAATGTCTGGAACACTGCCCCCGGGGAGGCCCTCGCCATGTCGGTGCTGTTCCATTCTATGAAAGCCGACGACATGACGTTACTGCCGCTGCTCTGCGGTCTGGCCTGCGCCCGGGCCATCGGCGGCGGGGCCGGAGTCAAATGGCCCAACGACGTGGTATCCGGCGGGAAAAAACTGGTGGGGATCCTCTGCGAGAGCAGGATCTTGGGAGACCAGGTGGACGCAGTGTGCGGCTTTGGCGTGAACCTTGGCCAGACGGCGGATTATTTTGAAAAGGCAGGCCTGCCCTACGCCGCCTCGGTGGCGATGGTGACAGGGCAAAGGCCGCCGGAACCGCTGGCCATGGCCGCCGCCATTTTAAACCAGCTGGAGCCGCTGCTGGAGCGGTACCGGGAAGATGGGTTTGCCGCCCTTCGCCCGGAGTATGAGAAGGCCTGCGTGACCCTGGGGAAAGAAGTCCGGGTGCTGATCGGGGAAGATTCCTTAGAGGGGCTGGCGCAGGGGGTGGACGACGACGGCGCCCTGCTTTGCCAAATTGGGGGCGCGGTGCGCCGCATTACGGCGGGCAGCGCCTCGGTGCGCGGGCTGTACGGTTACGTTTAAACGCCCGATGGATCGAAAACCAGCAAAAAAGAAAAGCCCGGGCCGGGATGAACCGGCTCGGGCTTTTTTGCAGTTGCCATGTGGGCGTCCGCCGCGCTTTATGCAGTGGGGGCCTTGTTTTTCTTGGGAAAGAGGAAGGAAAGCTTGGTCTCCGAGGTGATGACCGCCACAAAGATCAGCACAAAGCCGCAGATCAGGCGGGGAGAGAGGGGCTCGTCGTAGAACAGCACCGAAAAAAGTATCCCAAAAACAGATTCCAAAGAAAGCAGGATAGCGGCGGAAGCGGGGGCCGTATACTTTTGCCCCACGTTTTGCAGCAGCAGGCACAGGGCGGTGGCAAAAACCGCAAGATAGAGGATGCCGCCCCAGGAGTGGGCCGGAAACTCGGTGGGGAAGGGCTCAAAAATCAGGCCGGTGATCCAGGAAAAGATGGCCACGAAGCCAAATTGGGTGATGGTGAGCAGCACCGGGTCTTTGTTTTGGCTGAAGCGGGATACGGTGATCATGTGCATGGCAAAAAAGAAGCCGCCCACTAAGGTCAGGGCGTCGCCGTAGCCCATGGTAAAATTCCCGTCCAAGGCCACCAGGCCGATGCCGGTGATGCAGAGCACCGCCGCGGCGCAGTTGAAAATATCGGGCCGCGCTTTGTAAAAGGCCCAAAGCAGGAAGGGGACCAGCACACAGTAGACGGCGGTGAGGAAGGCGTTTTTGCCGGGAGTGGTGCCCGTAAGGCCGATGGTCTGGGTACAGTAGGCCAAAAACAGGCACAGGCCGATGACCCCGCCGTGAAACAGATATTCCCGGTTAAAGAGCTTCAGACGCCGGAAAAAGATGACGCACAGCAGCAGGGTGGCGATGGTAAAACGGATCCCCAGTAGGATGTTTGGGGGGAAGGTGGTGACAGAATCCTTCATGACGATAAAGGAGGCGCCCCAGATCAGGGCGGCAAAAAAGAGGGCAAGCTTGGCCCAAAGGCCAATGTGTTTTGATGAGTTCATGGGAAGCAGTCCTTTCAGGCTATCGTAATGTCCGGGCTGTTGGGAAGCGTCATTCCAGGCACAGGGCGGTGCTGAGCTCGTGCAGGACGCTGTTTTTACAGATGACGATGATTTTGTCGCGGCTGAGGATCTGGGTACTGCCTCGGGGGATGACCAGCTCGCTGCCGCGGGTGATGGAGACGATGATGGATTCCTCCGGCAGGCGCAGTTCGCTTAGACGGACGCCGTGAAGCTTATAATCGGCGGGCAGCTGCAGCTCGCTGAGGGAGGAGGTGCCCTGGTTGAGGGGCATCAGCTGCTTGATGGCCGCGGCGTCTACCTCCCGCTCCAGCAGGCGGGCGATGTTTTCTGTGCTGTTGATGGGGATATCCACGCCCAGCTTTTTCATGATCGAAAGGTTTTTGGGGTTGTTGACCTTGGCGATGGTGCGCGGGACATGGAAGAGGTTTTTCGCCAGCTGGCAGGCGATCATGTTGTTTTCATCCTGCCCGGTGACGCCGATGAGGGCGTCGCACTGGCGCACGCCGGCGTTTTCCAAAACGTCGATCATGGTGCCGTCGCCGCAGATCACAGGGATATCCAGCTCGTTGGCGGTGCGGGTGCACAGGGCCTTCTGCTCTTCGATCAGAACCGGCTGATAGCCGTGCTCCAGCAAAGTTTTGGTAAGGTAGTAGCCGACCTTTCCGCCGCCTACAACAATGATCTTCATACAAATAGCTCCTTTCCGCCGCCCAACGCGGCAGGCCGCCGTCCCAAAGGGCGTTAGTTCAGGGTGTGGGCCAGCACAAGACGGTCGGACGAGGTGAGCAGGTTCTCGCAGGAATTGACAAGCTCAAATTTGCCGTCCGGATGCAGGACGCCAAAGACCACGGAGCCCTCGGGCGGGACGACGTGGGAGGGGAGATGGCCGATCCAGGCCTTGCCGACGGGCTTGGTCAGATAGGAAACGGTGGTATCCCCAAAGGCGATGTGCCGGGTGAGGGAGGCGCCGTCCAGCACGGCGCAGACGGCGTCGACCGTCAGGTCGGTGGGACAGACGGTCTCCAGCTTAAAATGGGTAAACACGTCCCGGCGGCGGGAATCGTACACACGGGCCAGGACGGTGCCGACATGAAAAACTTCCCGCGCCAGCTCGCAGACCATGATGTTGACGTTGTCGTTTTCCGTTACGGCGATGACCGCGTCGCAGCCGTCGATACCCGCCCGGCGAAGAATATCCTGGTCGATGGGAACGCCGGTGATGGTATAGCCGGTAAAGCTGGGGGCCAAAAGCCCAAAGCGGGATTCATCCCGGTCGATGATGGAGACGTCGTGGCCGATCTGGTTTAGAACAGAGGCGAGGGTGGAACCCACCTTGCCGCAGCCGACGATGAGAATATTCATAGGCACTCCCGGGCTCCGACACAGCGGAGCCGCCGCTTTTCCGGCGAGCGGCGCACCGGACTTTGCAGGGGCAGGCCAGGGCGACAGGCCCCGCAGCCCATAATAAGCTTATTATATATCCATTTGGGGGAAAGCACAAACACAATCGAAAAAATCCGAAAGGAGCAAAAACGCCCGCCGGAAAAGAGCTCCGGTGGGCGCTGAAAAACAGAAAGGTTATTTCGCCTTGCTCTGCATGTACTCGTCCATGGCTTTGGCGGCGGCCTTTCCGGCCCCCATGGCCAGGATGACGGTGGCGGCGCCGGTGACGGCGTCCCCTCCGGCGTAAACGCCCTCGCGGGAGGTAAGGCCAGTCTCCTCGTCGGCGATGATGCCGCCCCAGCGCTGGGTCTCCAGCCCCTGGGTGGTGGATTTGATCAGTGGGTTGGGGGAGGTGCCGATGGCCATGATGACGCAGTCCACGTCGATGGTGAACTCGGAACCCTCCTTGACGACCGGGCGGCGGCGGCCGGATTCATCGGGCTCGCCCAAAGTCATTTCCACGCAGGTGATGCCGCCTACAAAGCCGTTCTCGCCGGAGAGGATCTCCACCGGGTTGGTGAGCAGACGGAAGAGGACTCCTTCCTCTTTGGCGTGCTCCACTTCTTCCTTTCGGGCGGGAAGCTCTTCCTCGGAACGGCGGTAAACGATGGTGACCTCCTCGGCGCCCAGGCGTTTGGCGCAGCGGGCGGCGTCCATAGCCACGTTGCCGCCGCCCACCACAGCCACCTTTTTGGCGTCCTGGATGGGGGTGGCGCTGCCGTCCCGGTAGGCCTTCATCAGGTTGACGCGGGTGAGGAATTCGTTGGCGGAGTAGACGCCTTTCAGGTTTTCCCCGGGGATATTCATAAAGCGGGGCAGGCCGGCGCCGGAGCCGATGAACACGGACTCAAAGCCCATTTCAAAAAGCTCATCCACAGAGAGCACCTTGCCGATGACCATGTTGGTCTCCACCTTGACGCCCAGGGCCTTGAGGGTATCCACTTCCTTTTGGACGATGGCCTTGGGCAGACGGAATTCCGGAATGCCGTAGACCAGTACGCCGCCGGAGAGATGAAGCGCCTCAAACACCGTGACGTCATAGCCTTTTTTCGCCAGATCCCCGGCGCAGGTGAGGCCGGAAGGGCCGGAGCCGATGACGGCGGCCCGGTAGCCGTTGGGCGCCGGACGTTTTACGCAGGAGGGGTCGCTGTGCTCGTTGTGCCAATCCGCGACAAAGCGCTCCAGGCGGCCGATGCCCACCGGCTCGCCCTTGACGCCGCGGACGCATTTTTCCTCGCACTGGCTCTCCTGGGGGCAGACGCGGCCGCAGACGGCGGGCAGGGAGGAAGCTTCGCTGATGATCTGGTAGGCTTCCTCAAATTCTCCCGCGGCTACCTTTTGGATAAAGGCGGGGATATGGATCTGCACCGGGCATCCGGCGACGCAGGGCATGTTTTTGCAATTGAGGCAGCGGGCGGCTTCGTCCAGGGCCTGAGCCTCGGTATAGCCCAGGGCTACCTCCAGAAAATTGTGGTTGCGGATATCGGGGGCCTGGGTGGGCATTTCATTTTTTTTCAGGGACATATTGGCCATGGCTCAGCGCACCTCCTTTTTGAACAATTCGCAGGTCTCTTCGTGACGGCGGCGCTCAAAGGCCTTATACATGGAGGCACGCTCCATGGCCTCGTCAAAATCCACCTCATGGCCGTCAAAATCCGGGCCGTCTACGCAGGCAAACTTGGTTTTGCCGCCCACGGTAAGGCGGCAGCCGCCGCACATGCCGGTGCCGTCGATCATGATGGGATTCATGGAGACCACGGTTTTGAGGCCGTATTCCCGGGTGAGGGCGGCGACAAATTTCATCATGACCAGCGGGCCGATGGCGATGACCTCGTCGTAGGTTTCTCCGCTTTCGATCAGTTCCTTCAAGGCGCTGGTGACCAGACCCTTGGCGCCGTAGCTGCCGTCGTCGGTCATGATGCGGAGCTTGTCGCTGGCCTGGGCAAATTCGTTTTCCAAAATGACCAGATCCCGGCTGCGAAAGCCGATAATGGAATGGACGGTGGCGCCCTGGCGGTGCAGCTTCTTGGCAATGGGATAGGCGATGGCGCAGCCCACGCCGCCGCCGACTACGGCCACCTTTTTCAGGCCTTCCGTATGGGAGGCAACGCCCAGGGGGCCCACAAAATCGGATAGGCGATCCCCCTCCTGCAGGTGGTTCAGCGCTTCAGTGGTGGCGCCGACGATCTGAAAGATGATGGTGACGGTGCCCTTTTCCCGGTCAAAATCAGCCACGGTAAGCGGGATGCGCTCGCCGTTTTCATCCACGCGAAGGATGATGAACTGTCCGGGTTCGGCCTTTTTGGCCACCAGGGGCGCTTCGATCTCCATCAGGGTAACGGTGGGGTTAAGCGCCTGCTTTTTTAATATTTGATACATGACAATACCTCGCTTTAGAAGGTTAAGGGCGCTGCGAGCCGCACAAAAACACCCTGCTTTTGCGCGATTGACGGGCAGCGGACGGGTTTCTTTGTTATTTTACCTGTTCTTGCGGGGCATTGCAATAGAAACTCGCAAAGATCACGGCTTTAGGATGGCGGCACAGCGGGAAAATGAGAGGTTCAGCCTTTTTCTTTTTCCTCTTTCACTTCGTCCCAGCTGCGCTCCCAGTCGGCGTAATGCGCTTCCATTACTCCGGCAAGATCCGGAAGGGAAAGCTTTTCCCGGGGAAAATCATAAACACCGATGGAATCCAGCGACCGGTCGTCTTTTTTGGCGGTGGGTTCTAAGACCACGTCGTACCAGTCCGGATAAAAACCGTTTTGAGAGAGGAAACGATCAAGCTGCAAAGCGGTATCTGCTAAATTTTCCCAACTGAGATCGTCGGTATACAGATAAACGGTCACATAGGTGCTCAAAGGCGGGTGGAAGGGGTCGGCCTCCATGTCCAGTTCCAGGCGGGAAAAATCCTCGTTGCCGTTTTTATCCAGCCCTGCCAGGACCATATCGTAGTCCCAGGGAAGGCCGGCGGTCAGCTTGGCCTCCACGGCGTCCCCATAGACCTGATCCAGCCGGATATAGGTGTTCCAGCGATTGGTGACGTTGCTTTCGTAATCGTCCCGTATAATTTTCCCGCCGGACCAATGAACGGCAAATGTGGTGTCCGCGCTGACGGAGGAATGGACATGGGAAAAGTACTCTCCAAATTTGAAACTGTAGACCGCGGCGTCCACCGTCAGGTTGGGGTCGTTGTAGGTGCGGGAGATATAGTTGCGGATATCGTGGGTGGCCAGAGCCTTGGAGAGCGGGTTCCCTACCATGGCGTTGGTAACGGTGAACACGAGGCCGATGAGGACAAAGGCGACAAGGGCGGCCCCTATTTTTAGGATAAGTTTGGTTTTTCGGTTCATTGAGCCTCCTCCTTTCGGAAAGCAAAACGCAACAGGGCAGCGATGAGGACGCCCAGCAGAACAAGGACAGTATAAATGACAGAATAGAAAACAGCGTCGCTCAGGAACCAGGTCTGAAAACCTTCCTCAGCAAAGGTGCCGTCCCAGAAATGGCTGAAAAAGATCCAGAGCAGCGAGAGCAGAAGGACGCCTGCCGGAAGCCAGGGCCAGCGGCGGGAAAGGAAAAAATAGCCCAGGGCGCCCAGCAGGGGCATGAGGGCAAAATTGTAGAACATCCCCATGCTGTTGGAGAGCGCCACCCCAAGCACCGCGCCTGCCACCAGCAAAAACAGGCCCAAAAGCGTTAGGCCGCGGCGGATGGAAGAGAGGACGCGATGGTCGTCGATCTTTTCAGGAACGATGGGGACATCCCCCACCTCAAGAGCGCGGCAGTCCGGGCAGGCGGCGAGGTGCTCCTCCACAAGACGGCGGCTGTCTTCGCAGGCGACGCCGTCCTGCACCAGGGGCAGCAGATCACGGCATACGCCGCAGGATATTTTATTCACGGTAGAACCCCTCCTCTTCTAATACGGTACGGATCCGTTTTCTGACCCGGAAATCGATGACCCGGGCGGATCCCTCTGAAATGCCAAATTCCCGGGCGATCTCAAAATAGGAAAAGCCTTCCACACGCCGCAGAAATATGCGGCGGCTGCGCTCGTCCTCCAACCCCAGCAGCTCCGCGGCCCGGGCGGCGGCAGCCCGCAGCTCCAAGGTCTCGGAAAAGCTGTCCCCCAACCGCAGGACGGACAGTTCATCCAGGGAGACCCCCGGCTTTTTACGGCGCAAGTGCTGCATCCAGCGATTTCTGGCGATGGAGAATAGCCAGGTCTTAATATCGGAGCCGCCGCGGAAGGAAGGAAGCGAGCGGATAGCACCGAGAAAGGTTTCGGAAAGCAGATCCTCCGCCAAGGCGGCATCCCGGGTCTGGCTGACCAGGTATCGGAAAACATCATCTTTGTACCGTTCATACAGCGTTTCGATCGTCAGCACAGGATCCACTCACCTCCTTTTGCCCTATTAGTTGCCTTTTCGGACGTTTCGTTACAAAAAGCCGAAAAATTCTGTTCAGCTTCATCATACAGGAGACGGAACACAATTGGAACCCCTCACGGGCGTCTTTTGGCTTGCAGCCCGCTTTTTGCGGCCCGCCCGCCGGAATAGATAATGAATAGAATAAAAACCGCAAAAAACAAGGCCTAGGGAACCGCCATGTCCGGGAATGGATCATTCATGGGCACAGCCCCTTATAATAAGTATCTGCCGAAGATTCCGGAAATGAGGGGGAGAGAAAGGCGTTAACGAAGAGAGACCCATAAAAAGCCCGGTGCACAAACCGTTGCAGCGCACAGCGGATGGATCGGGATTTATGGGTGCGGTTGAGATATGGGGCTTGAATGAAACTCCGCGCATGCTGAAGTGGACACAAAAAAACAGCGTGGCCCTGCAACAAATCGAATGCGGCAAGATCACGCTGTATGTCTTTAGCAGCAACAGTAGATGCTGCTTTTTTGCGCCCGGCGAACGGGCGAATGCCATCGTTCGCCTATTTCTAAGGGGGCGACAGCGATTTTGTCAAGCAACAGCGGGACAAAATCGCGTCAAGAGGGGGATAATCCCCCTATGAAAAAATCCTTGCGCCATCAGATATGATGCAAGGATTTTTGGTACGCCTGATAGGAATCGAACCTACGCACCCGGCTCCGGAGGCCAGTGCTCTATCCACTGAGCTACAGGCGCATATTAAAATGCGAACTTAATTATAACATGGGGCGGACAAAAAAGAAAGAGGGAATCTGAAAAAATTATTTCACCAAAACCCAAAAGAAATTAAAAAAGTAGTTGACAGAGGGGAGAGGGTGTGGTAATATAACAAAGCTGTCCCGTGAGAGCGGCCCGGAAGCGGGGGTTTTCAAAAGAGAATCTCAAAAACTTCTTGACAAAGCAAA
>JAQVCU010000063.1 GCA_028689635.1 Oscillospiraceae bacterium | reverse complement strand
CGATCTGGGGAACCGCCGCGCTGTACGTGGCCCAGGATGGTGGCGCGGGATTCCACGCCGGTCTTGGCCTCGATCTCCTTGGCCAGTTCCGCCGTATGGCCGACGCCCTCGGCTACCATGACGACAAAGGTATGCTTGCCCTTGGCCAGGGAAGCTTTGATGGGGGCGACGATGTCGCGGTCGACATCCACCGGCATTTCGGGCACAAGGATAGCGATGGCGCCGGTGGCAATACCGGCGTTGAGGGCGATCCAGCCCGCGCCGCGGCCCATGACCTCCACCACAGCGCAGCGGTCGTGGGAAGCGGAGGTATCTCTCAGGCGATCCACCATCTGCACCACCGTGTTCATAGCGGTGTCGTAGCCGATGGTGTACTCGGTGGAGGAAATATCGTTATCGATGGTGCCGGGAAGGCCCACGCAGGGGATCCCTTTCAAAGACAGGTCGCGGGCGCCGCGGTAGGAGCCGTCGCCGCCGATGACGACGATGCCGTCCAGGCCGGTCTTCAGGCACATTTCCTTGGCTTTTTCAATACCGGCGTCCTCTTTGAATTCCAGGCAGCGGGCGGTATATAGGATGGTGCCGCCCTTCTGGATGATATTGGAGACGGAAGACTCGTCCATTTTGATCATATCGCCATGGATCAGGCCGTTATAACCTCTTACAATGCCCATGACTTCCATGCCACGGCTCAGGCCGGCGCGCACGACGGCGCGGACTGCCGCATTCATGCCGGGGGAATCTCCGCCGCTGGTCAGGACGCCGATCTTTTTCATATTTGCCATTTTGCTACCTCCTATGTCTTTTCACCCGCTCCGGAGGGGATCCCGCCAAAGCCGCGGTGGCGATGTTCCAAAGTTAAAATACGTTATAGAACATTTGCATTTGTGAAAATCAAATCAATTATAGTACAACTGCCGTCTCAATTCAACCTTTTTTTCCACCGGATTGTAAACAAAAAGCGAATTCCTCACAAAAAACGGCGTTTTTCCTTATTTTCCCACCACGGCCACTTTGTCCTCTCCCAGCAGGCGCTTCATCTCCCTGATCAGAACGCCGTTTACCGAGACCCAAAGGTCTTTTTCGGCGGTCTCCACCGCCCTCTCGGCCTCAAAGGCAAACACGACCTTAGTTTCCCCCTCAAAGATCTCCAGCAGGTTTTTTACCTTACCCAACACCGCGGCGTCTTTGGAGGGGATCTTGAGATAGAGCCCCGGCATGATGTTTTTCCCCGACGCGGAGGCCTTGGGGGCGGCCTCCCGGGCCGCCAGGCGGTCGTCGATGGTGGACACCGCGTCGCAAAGAAGCTTGGGATCCTCGTCTTCCCGCACGCTCACCCGTCCGGAGACCACCACCGTGCTGCCCACCGCAAGCAGCTGGGAATACTGCTGCAGCGTCCGGGCAAACACCAGGGTCTCGATGGCGCCGGTGGTATCCTCCACCGTCACAAAGGCCATGGCGTCGCCGCTACGGGTGGTTTTCAGCTGCCGGGCGGAGACGATACACAGGATATCCACATGCTTGCCGTCGTATTCCTCCGAGCTGATGTGGGCGATCTTTGCCGTACCCAGCCGCGGGATCAGATCGGCATATTGGCCCAGGGGATGGCCGGAAAGATACATGCCGGTGATCTCTTTTTCCATATTCAGCCGCTCCATGTAGGGGAAATCTTCCACCTGTGGCAGCCGGTATTTTTCTTTGACGGCGTTTTCCATGGTGTCGAAAAAGCCCAGCTGACCCTCCAGGTTTTTCTGGCGGGTCTCGGCAATGCTGTCGCTGAGCATCTCGTAGCCCATAAGCATCTGGCGGCGGTTGGAGGAAAAGCGATCCAGCGCGCCGCATTTGATCAGGCTTTCCATGCTGCGGCGGTTGAGGTCGCAGTCGTACATGCGCTCACAAAAATCTTCAAAATCCTCGAAAGGCGCTTCCTCCCGCTGGGCGATGATGTCCCGGATCAGACCGCGTCCCAGGTTTTTCACCGCCAAAAGGCCAAAACGGATCTTCCCTCCCGCCACGGTAAAGCCCATGCCGCTCTCCATCACATCCGGCGGCAGCACCGGTATTTTCAGGCGGCTGCATTCCTCGATATACTCTGTCACCTTGGCCGTGGAATCCAGCACGCTGGTAAGCAGCGCCGCCATATATTCCATGGGGTAGTGGCATTTGAGGTACGCCGTCTGGTAGGCCACCACAGCGTAAGCCGCCGCGTGGGATTTGTTGAAGGCGTAGGAGGCAAAGCCGCTCATCTCGTCGAAGATATCGTTGGCCACATCCTCCGGCACGCCATTGTTGACGCAGCCCTTCACCACGCAGGAGCCATCCTCCTCATAAAGGCCGTGGATAAAATTCTGCCGCTCTTTTTCCATAACATCGTGCTTTTTTTTGCTCATGGCGCGGCGCACCAGATCCGCCCGGCCGTAGGAGAAGCCCGCCAACACCCGGCAGATCTGCATCACCTGTTCCTGATAGACGATACACCCGTAGGTCACGTCCAAAATAGAGCGCAGCAGCGGATGTTTGTAGCTCACCTTTTCCGGATGATGCCGGTTTTCCACATATTTGGGGATGGAATCCATGGGGCCGGGGCGGTAGAGGGAGATCACGGCGATCATGTCCTCGATGGATTCCGGCCCTAAGCTCACCAGCACCCCCCGCATCCCGGAGGATTCGAACTGGAATACCCCCTGGGTATCCCCGGCAGCCAGCATGCGAAACACCCCGGCGTCGTCCAGGGGGATCCTATCCATGGAAAACTGAGGATCCTTTTTTTGTATCGCCTTTTCCGTATCGCTGATGACCGTCAGGTTGCGCAGGCCCAGGAAATCCATCTTCAAAAGGCCCAGCTCTTCCAGGGTGGTCATGGGAAACTGGGTCACCACCGACTCGTCGTTTTTCTGGACCGGCACATAGCTCGTCACCGGATCCCGGGTGATGACCACCCCGGCGGCGTGGGTGGAGGCATGCCGCGGCATACCCTCCAGCTGCTTTGCCGTATCGATCAGATCCCGGATGCTGGGATCTGCGTCATACTGGGCTTTGAGCTCCCGGGAAGCGGACAGGGCCTTTTCGATGGTCATGTGAAGCTCGAAGGGCACCAGCTTGGCCACGCTGTCTACCGTCTGATAAGGCACCGCCAGGGCGCGCCCTACGTCCCGGATGGCGCCGCGGGCGGCCATGGTGCCAAAGGTAATGATCTGCGCCACATGGTCGGAACCGTATTTCGCGATGACATAATCGATGACTCGCTGGCGCTTTTCATAACAAAAATCGATATCAAAATCCGGCATGGATACCCGCTCTGGGTTGAGAAAGCGCTCAAACAGCAGCTGAAAACGCATGGGGTCGATGCCGGTGATCCCAATGCAGTAGGCCGCCAGGCTCCCGGCCCCAGAGCCTCTTCCCGGCCCCACAGGGATATCGTGGGTGCGGGCGTAGTGGATAAAATCGAACACGATGAGGAAATAGTTGACATACCCCATCTGGGTGATGACGCCGATCTCGTAATCCAGCCGCTTCGTCACTTCCTCCGGCGGGTTCTCGCCGTAATGGCGGCGCAGGCCCTCCCGGCACAGGCGCTCGAAATAGGCCTGGTTGTCCTCCCCCTCGGGGGCCTGAAAATAAGGAAGCTTTGTGACGCCGAATTCAAACTCCATCTGGCAGCGTTCGGCGATCTTCTGGGTATTGTCGACGGCTTCCTCAAATCCCGGCAGGGCAGCGATCATTTCCTCCCTGGATTTGAGATAGAATTCCTCCGTCTGGAATTCCATCTCGTTTTTATCGTTGACCGTGCGGTTGGTCTGGATGCAAACCAGGATGTTCTGGGCGCGGGCGTCCGCCTTCTGGGTGTAGTGGACGTCGTTGGTGGCCACCAGCGGGATCCCCGTCTCCTTGGACAGGCGCAGCATGTCCGGCAGGATCTGCCGCTGCTCCAGGATCCCGTGATCCTGCACCTCCAGATAATAATTGCCCTCGCCAAAGATCTCCAGATGCTCCAGCGCGGCTTTTTTGGCGGCCTCGTAATCCCGCTCCATCAGGCGGCGCTGCACTTCGCCAGCCAGGCAGCCGGAAAGGGCGATGAGCCCGCCGCTGTAGGCGCGCAGCAGTTCCCTGTCCACCCGTGGTTTAAAATAAAACCCGTCCAGATATCCCTGGGATACCAGCTGCGTCAGGTTTTGATAGCCGCTGTTGTCCCGGCAAAGCAGCACCAGATGATAAGGGCTCGTATCCAGCCGGTGCACCTTGTCAAAACGGGTGCGGGGGGCCACATACACTTCGCACCCGATCACCGGATGGATCCCCTGCTTTTTGGCTTCCCGATAAAAATCGATCACGCCGTACATCACGCCGTGGTCTGTAATGGCCAGAGAGCGCTGCCCCAGTTCCTTGGCGCGGGCGATGAGCTGCGGGATCCGGCAGGCGCCGTCCAGCAGGCTATATTCCGTATGGACATGCAGATGGGCAAATTCTCCCATGGCGACCTTCCTTTCACCGCTCCGTTTTTTCTCCGGCCCGTTCCCGCAGTTCCCGCGCCAGCGCCGAAAGGCGCTTTAAGCGATGGTTCACACCGGAGCGGGTCAGGGGCTGCGAAAGGGATTCCCCCAGCTCCCGCAGGGACATGTCCGGGTTGTCCGCCCGCAAAAGGGCCAGCTCCCGCAGATCCTCCGGCAAAAATTCCGGCCCTTTCTCGGCCAGGATATATTCGATCTCCTCACACTGGGCCGCCGCCGCGTTGGCCGTTTTTTCGATGTTGGCCATCTCGCAGTTCTGGGTGCGGTTTACCCGGTTTCGGATGCTTTTATACACTTTGACGTTCATGATCTCCAAAGAGAATTTAGCCCCGCCCATCAGGGTGACCAGGTCCTCCACTGCGCCGCTGTCCTTATAGTATACCACGGCGTTGCCCCGGCGGGAAAAGCGTTTGGGGGGCTGAAACGCCTGGGCCAGCACCTGTTCCAGGGCCAGAGCCAGCGCCTCGTCCCGGGCGGAAAATTCCAGATGATAGCTTTTGCTGGGGTCTGTAACGCTGCCGCAGGCAAGATAGGCGCCGGCGATGAAAGCCGTCTGCTCCTCTTCCGTGGCCAGGCGCTGGGGCAGGGCGGAAAGATCCGGCCCGCCGTCGCCGCAGCGCCAAAAATCCAGGATCTTTTTTCTGTCCCGGCTGTCGTCCACCGTGGCGCTGTACACCGTCTCTCCCCTGCCGCGGCGGTGCTCCCGCACCGAGATGGTGGCGTCCAGGCCGATGAGGGCAAAAATGCTGTCGCAGTAAAGCCGCGCCACCGCTTTGTTCTCCGTCTGAAGCTCCATTCCCTGTGCGCTAAAACGGCGGGAAAACAAAAGCAGGCCCAGGGTGCGGGCGTTAAATTCCTCCACGCTGGAAAGGCGCGTGCGGCAGATCTCCTTTTTCAGTTCATTTCCAAACGACATCGCATATCCTCCCGGGCGCCGGTCAAGTGCCCGCTTTTTTGATATCCCTATGGGTGGTCACGACGTTGACCCCATTCTTTTCCAGATGTTCCGCCAAAAGGCTGGCGTAGGCCACCGACCGGTGTTTTCCGCCGGTACAGCCCATGGCCGCCACCAGCTGGCTTTTCCCCTCCCGGACATAGAGCGGGATCAAAAAATCCATTAGGTCAAACAGCTTGTCTTTCATCTCCCGGGATTCCGGAAACTGGAAAATATAGTCCCGCACCGCCTGATCCAGCCCGGTCATGGGGCGCAGCTGCGCCAGGTAAAAGGGGTTTGGCAGACAGCGGACGTCAAAGACCAGGTCGGCGTCGCTGGGGATCCCGTGTTTAAAGCCGAAGGACATACAGGTCACCAAAAGCCTGTCCCCCGCGTGGTTGAGAAAGATCCCCGCCACCTTCTCTTTCAGCTGGACGGAGGTGAGCAGCGTGGTATCCACCACATAGTCCGCCTTTTCCCGCGCCTGGGCCAGCAAACGGCGTTCCGCCCGAATGGCGTCCTCCACCGTCTGGATCTCCCCTTCCATTAGGGGATGGCGGCGGCGGGTCTCCTTATAGCGGGTAATGATCACGCTGTCCTGGCAGTCCAGGAACAGGATCTTATATTCGCAGCCGCTGCGTTTCAGGTCGGTCAGGCCGTCAAAAAGATCCTGGAACATATCGCCGCCCCGGGCGTCCACCACAATGGCCACCTTTTCCACCTTGCTGCTCGCCTTTCGATAAAGCTCAAAAAAATTGGCGATCAGCTTCGGCGGCATGTTGTCTACACAGTAATAACCGATGTCCTCCATGGCGTTGACCGCTTTGGATTTTCCCGCACCGGATAGCCCGGTAATGATGACAAATTCCAAGGTTTCCCCTCCCTGCCGGCATGGCCGTCTTAGAGCTGTTTTACTTCACACACCAAATGATAACCGGTCTTTTCCTCCACCTCCCGCTGGATCTGGGAGATCAGTTCCAGCACGTCACGGCAGGTGGCCCCGCCGGTGTTGACGATAAAACCGGCGTGCTTTTCGCTTACCTGCGCCCCGCCTACCGCGCGGCCCTTTAGGCCGCACTGTTCGATCAGCGCCCCGGCGTAATTGCCCTGGGGCCGCTGGAAGATCGAACCGGCGCTGGGGTATTCCAGAGGCTGTTTTTCCCGGCGGCGCTCCATAAGTTCCTCCATTTTTGCCCGGATCTCCTCTGGAGAGCCCGGGGCCAGCCGCAGCCGCAGCCGGGTGACGCACCATGCGCGGTGCTGGAAAACAGAGGACCGGTAACCCAGTTCCATCTCTCCGGCGGGGATCGTCTGCAGCCTGCCCGCCTCGTCCACCACGTCGGCAGAGACCACCACGTCCTTCATCTTGCCCCCATAAGCCCCGGCGTTCATATACAGCGCCCCCCCGGCGGATCCGGGGATCCCCCAGGCAAATTCCAGCCCCGCAAGGCCGTTTTTTTGAGCGAAGGCGGCCAGCTGGGAGAGGGTCGCCCCCGCTCCACAGAGCAGATCCCCATCGGGAAGCCGCCGGATATAGGAAAAATTCGGCCCCAGGCGGATCACAGCCCCCCGCACGCCGCCATCCGGCGCCAGCACATTGGAACCGTTCCCCAAAAACTGATAATGGATCCCGCTTTTTTGGCAGAATTCCACCACTTTGGATATCTGGCCCTCGTCATAGGGCTCGATCAGGTAATCCGCCGGGCCGCCGATCTTAAAGGTCGTATAATCCTTCAGAGGCGCCTCTTCTTTGTAATCGCATTCGATATTTTGACAGAGAAATTTCAGTTTTAGGCTGTTGGTCATGGTCCCACTCCTTTTCCGGCGGTCTTTCTATTCTATGGCCCCCCGCCGTCCGCTATGCCCGCGCCGCCGGGCCGGAGGCTGAGGCGCTCATGGCCTCCTGCAAAAAGGCCGCGCCGATGATCCCGGCGTCGTTGCCCAGGGTCGCCGCCAAGATCTTCGTCTGGCGCTGGGGGTTTTTGGCGTAAACTTCTTTGGCTGTCAGCTGCCGCAGCGGCCCCAGCAGGGCCTCTCCCTCATGGCTGACCCCGCCGCCCATGACCACCGCCTCCGGGGCAAAAATATTGATCACATTGGCGACCCCGTAGGCCAGATAGCGGATATATTCCTCCACCACCCGGGCGGCGCTGGCGTCGCCCAACCGCATGGCCTCAAAAGCCGTGCGGCCGCTAATCTTCCCGCTTTCCCGGTACAGGCCCCACAGCGCGGAGCCCTGGTCGGCGTCCATGGCCTCCCGGGTGGAGCGGATCAGTCCCGGAGCGGCGCAATAGGTCTCGAAGCAGCCCCGGCGTCCGCAGGTGCATTCCCTGCCCCCCGCCACAATACCCATATGGCCGATCTCTCCGGCTGCATAGTTAAAGCCCTCGTAAAGCTTCCCGCCGATCAAAACACCGCCGCCGATCCCGGTGCCCAGGGTAACGGCCACCACATCCCGGCAGCCCTTGGCCGCCCCGGCCAGGGCCTCGCCCACCACGGCGGCGCTGGCGTCGTTGCCAACGCACACCGGCAGGCCGAAGGCCTCCTCCAACAAAGACCGGATAGGCAGGTCGCTGACATACAGGTTGTTGGCGTATTCCAGGACGCCGGCCACCGGGTCGACAGTGCCAGGCAGGCCTGCGCCCACGCGGGTGATCTCCTCCAAAGAGAGCCCCGCCGCCTGCGCCGCCATCTGCCCGCAGCGCACGATATCCGCCACCAGCTCCCCGGCCGGGCGCGGGACATTGGTCTTAACTTTACCGCGTCCAACGATCCGGTATTCCTCATCCACAACGCCGGCGGCGATGTTGGTGCATCCAAGGTCGATGCCAAGATAGTATTTCACAGCCCTTCCTCCCTTTTCGCGGTCCGATCTCCGGCGGGCAGGCCCGTCCTGCGCCGGTCAAACAAGAGGCCCTCTCGCCCCGAAAGACAGGAGGGCCCGCCCTGCTTATTCAAAGATCAATAGGCGTCCCAGTCGGTGTTGTCGTCACCGCTGATCATACCCAGCTTCTCCAGCAGTTCCTGGGCGGCGTTGTAGCCCATCTTCTTCTGGCGGTTGTTCATGGCCGCCACCTCGATGATGATAGCGAGGTTCCGTCCGGGCTTGATGGGGATGGTCAGGGACGGGATCTCAATGCCGAGGATCTCGATCTTTTCGTTGTCCATACCCATGCGGTCGTAGACCTTATCCGGATCCCATGGCTCCAGCTGGATGACCATGTCGATCTTTTCCGTCACTTTAATGGCGCCCATACCAAAAATACGGCGGGCATTGATGATCCCAACGCCGCGCAGCTCCAGAAAATGGCGGATATTCTCCGGAGAGCTGCCCACCAGCGTTTTGCTGGATACCCGGCGGATCTCCACCGCGTCGTCGGCGATCAGCCGGTGGCCGCGCTTGACCAGTTCCACTGCGGTCTCGCTCTTGCCAACGCCGCTCTCGCCCAGCAGCAGGATGCCTTCGCCGTACACCTCCACCAGCACGCCGTGGCGGGTGATACGGGGCGCCAGCTCTACGTTGAGCAGGGATACCAGGGCCGAGCTGAAAGCGGAAGTGGCGTCTGGGGTCCGCAGCAGCGGGATCCCATAGGTGCGCGCGCTCTCCAGCATCTGATGGGGAATCTCAAGATCCCTGGTGATGATGATGACCGGCGGTTTCTGCGAAAAAAACTTATCGATCTTTTCGTTCATTTCCTTTTCGGAAAATTGTTCCAGATAAGCCAGCTCCGATTTTCCGATCAGCTGGATGCGCGCATTGTCAAAATACTCAAAGAAGCCGCCCAGCTGCAGGCCGGGACGGTTGATGTCCACGCTGACGACCTGGGTCTTGTCCGGTTCCACAGGACAATAGATCGTTTCAATGTTGAGTTCTTTGATGATCTTTGCCAAGGTCACGCTGAATGGAGTGTTCATGAGCATCGTCCTTCCGTTTGATCCTTTGGGCGGGGGATGCCCGCCGCCAAAGGAATATGTCTGTCATCTCCCGCCGCTTTGGCGGCGGTGCAACGCCCCGGTCGGGCCCTCCCCAGGCGGGGCATGGAAATCGAGGGTATCATAACCGCTATGCGGTTTATGCTGCCGCCTGCGGCAGCATTGCCCATCGCCATCGGCGGGGCATGGAAATCGAGGGTATCATAACCGCTATGCGGTTTATGCTGCCGCCTGCGGCAGCATTGCCCATCGCCATCGGCGGGGCATGGGAATCAAGGGGTATAATAAACGCTATGCGGTTATTATACCCTACTGTGCATCGTCCTTCAAATAATTTTTTGATGTTTGGGCAGATCCTTTTGTTTTTCTTCCCATTTT
>JAQVCU010000011.1 GCA_028689635.1 Oscillospiraceae bacterium | reverse complement strand
GGCTCCTCCATCTCTTTAAAGTTTTGCAGGATGCGCAGGTCGTTGGCAAACTTGCTGGCGCTTTGGGCAATCCCGCCCAAAGCGGAAAGCACCTGGGCGTCCATTTGCGGGAATAGGTCTGTCCGGAGACCGGCACTACCTTATCAAAACCCATCTCCGCCGCGATCAGCTCTTCCAGGCGGTTGATCTTCTCGTTGTCCCCGTCAAAAAGTTCCACAAAGCTGGCCTGGGTCCCGGTGGTGCCCTTGGATCCCAGCAGCGCCAGGTTCCCGATGCGGTACTCCACCTCCTGCAGATCCATCAGCAGCTCGTTCATCCACAGGGTGGCACGCTTGCCCACGGTGGTAAGCTGGGCCGGCTGCAGATGGGTATAGGCCAAAGCGGGCATATCTTTGTATTTCATGGCAAAGCCCGAAAGCAGCGCCAGCACGTTGACCAGCTTGCGGCGCACCAGCTTTAACGCCCTATCCATGATCACCACATCGGTGTTGTCCCCCACGTAGCAGGAGGTGGCGCCCAGATGGATGATCCCCTTTGCCCCCGGGCACTGCACCCCATAGGCATACACATGGCTCATCACGTCGTGGCGGCATTCCTTCTCCCGCTGCTCCGCCACATCGTAGTTGATATCTTCGGCGTGGGCCTCCAGCTCGGCGATCTGTCCGGCGGTGATATCCAGCCCCAGTTCCCTTTCCGCCCTCGCCAGGGCGATCCAGAGCTTCCTCCAGGTCTTGAATTTAAAATCGTTGGAAAAAAGGTACTGCATTTCCCGGCTGGCATACCGGGCGCCAAAAGGGCTCTCATAGCTGTCTCGCATGGTTCTGCCTCCCGCAATCAATGATAGGCCGCCCGGCAGGGCCGCGCAGCCGGCTTTCGATAAAAAGTCCTGCCTGTATTATAACAGATAACCGCAAAAAAACCTATCCGGATTTTTACGATCCTGACAGGTTTTTTTAAAAAGATCACATTTTTTGTTTGATGAGCTTTTCCGCCGCCGCCAGCTTAACGCACAGGCACAGGAGCTTTGCCGTAACGGCCAGCTCCTCCAGGGGAGGAAAGGATGGGGCGATGCGGATATTGGAATCGTTGGGATCCTGCTTGTAGGGATAGGCGGAGCCCGCCGGGGTAAGCACCACGCCGGCCTCCTTGCACAGGGCCACCACATATTTGGCGCAGCCGTTCATGGTGTTCAGGGAGATAAAATACCCGCCCAGAGGCTTTTCCCACTCGGCAATGCCCAGGGGCGCCAATTCCTGCTCCATTTCGTTCAGCACCAACTCAAACTTGGGGCGCAGGATGGCGGCATGCTTTTTCATGTGCTCGTGGGCGAACTCCACGCTCTTAAAATACCGGGCGTGGCGCAGCTGGCTCATTTTATCGTAGCCGATGGTTTGGATGCTCATCTGCTTTTTAATGACGTCGATGTTTTTGCGGGAGGTGGCCAGGGCGGCGATCCCAGCGCCGGGATAGCTCACCTTGGAGGTGGAGCTGAACATCAGCACCATATCCTCCTTGCCCAGGCTTCTGGCCTCTTCAAAGAGGTTAAGCAGCTCCACCCGGGGCTCGTAGAGATCGTGGATAAAATAGGCGTTATCCCAGAAAATACGGAAATCGGGGGCCGCCGGAGAAAGGCGGGCAAAGCGGCGTACCACCTCGTCAGAATAGGTCAGGCCGCTGGGGTTGGAAAACTTCGGGACACACCAGATCCCTTTGATGCCCTCATCGGTGTTGACCATCCGCTCGATGACGTCCATATCCGGCCCGTCGGCGTTCATGGAAATATTGATCATCTCGATGCCAAAATGTTCGCAGACGGAAAAATGGCGGTCGTACCCCGGCACCGGGCAGAGGAATTTCACCTTATTCTGCATCATCCAGGGCTTGCCCGCCCCGCACATCCCATGGGTCATGGCGCGGGCGATGGCGTCGTACATCATGTTCATGCTGGAGTTTCCCCCCACGATCACCTCGTCCGGATGCACGCCCATCAAGGAGGCCATCAGGCGCTTGGCTTCGGGGATGCCGTCCACCACGCCGTAGTTGCGGCAGTCGGTGCCGTCCTCAGCGGTAAAATCGGACGCGGAATTCAGCGCGTCCAGCATGGGCAGCGAAAGGTTCAGCTGCTCCGCCCCCGGTTTGCCGCGGGACATATCCAGCTTGAGCCCCATGGCCTTATAGACCTCATATTCTGCCAGAAGCTTTTCTCTTTCCTGCACCAGTTCCTCTTTTGAGAGCGATTGATACGACGCCATAGCTCTGCCTCCCAGATTCATCTTAACAAATCCATTTTAACTGCGTTTTATGCGCGAAATTCAGTTTTTTTGCTTGGAATGGTCTTATTGTACCCGATTTCTCTTGTATTTGCAAGATTTATTTTTTATTCCTGCAAATATTCCGGCGTTTTCCACCTATCTTAAACGGATTTGACACAGAATTACTGCAAAGTGACGAAGTGGAAGATGAATTTTTCATTTTGAGCTTGCGCAAAAAGCCCGTCCCCAGGGCTTAGATCCCCTGGAGACGGGCTTTTCTGGTCCAAAACAGAATGGATCAATACTCCGCCGTGCCGGTGGTTCTCGGGAACGGAAGCACGTCGCGGATGTTGGAAATACCGGTCATATACATGATCAGGCGCTCGAAGCCCAGGCCATAGCCGGCGTGTTTGGTGCCGCCATAGCGGCGCAGATCCAGGTACCAGCTGTAATCCTCTTCCCGCAGCCCCAGCTCCTGCATCCGGGCAAGCAGCACATCCAGACGTTCCTCACGCTGGGAACCGCCGATGATCTCTCCCACGCCGGGCACCAGCATATCCATGGCCGCCACGGTCTTTCCGTCGTCGTTCAGGCGCATATAGAAGGCTTTGATCTCCTTGGGGTAATCGGTGACAAAAACCGGCTTTTGAAAGATCTCCTCCGTCAAAAAGCGCTCATGCTCGGTCTGCAGGTCGCAGCCCCAGTAGACGGGGTAATCGAAGCGGTCTTTGTGCTGCTCCAGGATGGAAACCGCCTCGGTATAGGTGACCCTGCCAAAATCCGCCTGGATCAGATCCTCCAGACGGGCGATGAGGCCCTTGTCATAAAAATCGTTAAAGAATTTCATTTCCTGAGGGCACTGCTCCAGCACAAAGGAGAGCACATATTTGATCATATCGCTGGCCAAGGCCATATCATCTTCAAGATCTGCAAAGGCGATCTCCGGTTCGATCATCCAGAATTCGGCGGCATGGCGGGCCGTGTTGGAATTTTCCGCCCGGAAAGTGGGGCCAAAGGTGTAAACATTGCCAAAGGCCATGGCCATGCACTCGGCTTCCAGCTGGCCGGATACCGAGAGGCTGGTGGGTTTTCCAAAGAAATCCTGGCTGTAATCCACCGAGCCGTCCTCTTTAAGAGGCGGGTTTTTGTCGTCCAGCACCGTCACGCGGAACATCTCCCCCGCTCCCTCGCAGTCGCTGCCGGTGATGATGGGGCTGTGGGCGTAAACAAAGCCGCGCTCCTGGAAAAATTTGTGGATGGCCCAAGCCGCCACCGAGCGCACGCGGAACACGGCGCTAAAGGTGTTGGTACGGGGGCGCAGATAGGAGATGGAACGCAGATATTCCAGGGAATGGCGTTTTTTCTGCAGGGGATAATCCGGGGCGGAGGCGCCTTCGATCTCGATCGCCTCGGCATGGATCTCACAGGCCTGCTTCGCGCCAGGGGTCAAAACCAGGCGCCCGGTGACCACCAGGGCCGCGCCCACATTGCATTTGGCGATCTCCTTAAAATTCTCAAGCTTTGCGTCCTCAAAAACGATCTGCAGGCTCTGGAAGCCGCTGCCGTCGTTGAGCTCAATAAAGCCCAGGGCTTTGGAATCCCGAATGGTGCGGACCCAGCCGCATACGGTCAACTGCCTATCCGCATAGGCCGACGGGTCTTGTTGGATCTTTTTGATTTCTGTGCGCTTCATATGACATACCCTCCGTTTGGCGCTTTGAAAAAGGAAGGCCGCCGGCGGCAATTTCCCCGCGCCGCTGTACTGCCGCGAAAAAGCGGCCCGCCGGGCCCTTCAAAAGCAAAACGCCGTATTATAAAGGAAGCCGCCGGGCAGCCTCCCCCGTTTGCAAAGCCTCCGGCCGGGCGCCGCAGGTAAACATGGTTCTATTATTATAGTATAAACGCGGCGCGTTCACAAGCGTTTCCCGAAGGGAAAATTGCGCCTGCGCTTTTTTTATGAATTTTTACACAATCCGTTGGATTTCCCTTGCCTTTTTGCTATAATAAATTGCGAAACAACGATCTGTCCCATGGCGGCGGCCGCGCCACATCGCTCCGCCTGCCGTGATATAGCGGTTTTCCGCCTTTTCCGCAGGGCGGCCAAAACCGTCTTCTTATCTTTTCCGCAAACCGGCGCTCCCATCCGTTTTAGGGGGCAGCCGCTTTGACGGCGCTGCAATTTTCCGCTTTTTTTCTGCCGCCCGGCGGCAAATCACCTTCGATCGGGAGATAACATATGAAAAGATCTTTCGCGCTTTTGCCTGCGATAGCGATATTGCTTTCCCTGCTCGTTCTTCCGGCCGGCGCCGCCTACAGCGCCGAACCGCCCCAGGCCGTTTCAGAGGCCTATGTGGTCATGGACGCCTCCACCGGCCAGATCCTGATCGAAAAAAACATGGATCAGAAAGAATACCCGGCCAGCATCACCAAGATCATGACCGCCATCCTGGCCCTGGAAAACGCCAGCCTGGACGACACCCACGAGATGACCTATGAGGCCACCCATTCCATCGATTACAACAGCACCCATATCGCCCTTACCGAGGGGGAGGTCGTCACCCTGCGGGAGCTGATGTACGCCATGCTGCTCACCTCCGCCAACGACGCTGCCAACGGCATTGCCGAGATGATCGGCGGCACCATCCCGGATTTTGTGGAGATGATGAACGCGAAGGCCGAGGAGCTGGGCTGCACCGGGACGCATTTTGCAAACCCCCACGGCCTGGATGACGAAGCCCATTATACCACCGCCCACGATATGGCCCTCATCACCCGCTACGCCCTGACGCTGCCGGAGTTCCGGGAATTCTTCAGCCGGGAAAAATACACCATGGGGCCCACCAACAAACAGCCGAATGAGCGATATTTCTGGTCGCAGCACGAAATGCTGTTCGATTCCGATTATACCTATCCCCGCGCCACCGGCGGTAAGCTGGGCTGGACGCCCATCGCCAAACACACCGCTGTCACCACGGCGGAGCAGGACGGCCTGGAGCTTATCTGCGTGGTAATGAACAGCACGGCCGCCAAGGAAAAATATGAAGATACCGCCGCCCTGTTCGACTACTGCTTCGATTCCTTTGCGGAGATCGTCCTCACCAAACAAAGCCTGCAGGGGTTTGAAGTCCCTTTGCTGGACGATGGGGGACAGCAAGTGGGCGAGGTACGCATCTACCCCGACAACGAGGTGGACGTTCTGGTCCATCGCTCTTATGAGAAAAGCGACCTCAAGCTTGAGTACAACGTCCCCGAGGCCTATCACACCGGGGAGGAGATCCACCCCACCCTTACGGTCACCATGAAAAAGGAATCCGCCGCCATGGCCCCCCTATCCCGCGTTTACGACCTGATTTTTGAGCAGGAGGACTACGACGAAGAGACCATCCTCTCCATGCGGGTCAAGGAGCCGAGCCCCTTCTGGGGAGCCTTCTTCCGCGTCCTGCTTTGGATCCTTGCCGGCGCCGCGGGCCTCATTCTGCTTTTGTTCCTCGTGATGGTGGTCATCCGCTTTATAAACCTTTCCCGGCGCCGCAGGCGTCAAAAGCGCCGCAACCGCAGGCTGTACCGGTAATTTTCCGCCTTTTCAGAGCCTTTGTGCCGTTTGGCACAGGGGCTCTTTTTCTTTGCCTTCACATCTCCCGGCGCGGAAAAAGGCGGGGCTGTCCGCCCCGGAAGGACAGTCTCTCTCCCCCTTGCGCCCCTTCTTCCCGCCGGTCAAAAAATAATCTTAAAATAGTGCACCATCTTTAAATAATTCGCCTTAACCCGGGCGCAATTTATGGTACATTTTTTGTAGATTCCAAGGGCCGCCCGGCCGGGTGCGCCCACTGTGTCAAGGAGGAGAGCTGTATGAAGCGAGTAGCCGCCGTCGGGTTTTGCTGCGTGGATAACTACGCCAACTTAAACCGTCACTACCCCACCGGGAACGGGGTTGACTGCGTGCTCAATATGTCCAAAAAAGGCGTCGAGACCGCCGTGGTAAGCGTGGTTGGCACCGACCGGTACGGAGACGAGATGTTCGATACCCTTCGGGCTTTTGGGGTGGATTCCTCCCATTTGCAGCGCCGTCGGGGCGACACCTCCTTTATGGTGATGAACCTCAACGGCAACGACCGCGTCCATGTCCAAAACATCCTCGGCGTAATGGAGGATTTCACTTTGTCGCCGGAGGATATCGATTTTATCGAGACCTACGATTTTATCCACACCGATTACGACGGCCGGATCTTCCATCTGTTGCCGCGGCTGCGCGCCGCCGGCTGCCAGATCATCTTCGATTGCTCGGTCAAGTTCGATAAGCGGGAGGATACCCAATCTATCCTGCAAAATGTGGATTACGCCTTTCTCTCCTACAACCGGAAAGACGATTATATCCTGAGTTATCTGAAAAAAGCCCAAAGCTGGGGCCCAAAAGTAGTGGTGGCCTCCCTTGGGGAAAACGGCAGCATCGCCTATGACGGCAACCGCTTCTACGAGCAGCCGGTCATCCCCGTGGAAAAGGTCGTCAACACCGTAGGCGCCGGCGACGCCTTCTGCTCCGGCTTCATGACCGGCGTCATCCTGGGCAAAGAGATTCCCCGGTGCCTGCTGATGGGCACCATGACCTCCCACGATATCATCCAGATGTTCAACCCCTATTGATCTTAGGGCGGCAATCCATAAATAAGCATGCGAAAGGTGGAAGCAATATGGTTATCGATATGCACGTGCATCCCGCTTTTTACGGCGAGATCTGTACGCCGGAAAAGGTAAAAGAACACAAAAAAATTGGAGGATACGACCTGATGGGCCCGTTCCCCAAGGAAGAGACATGCATCCAAATGGATCATTTTGGCGTCGACCGACTGGTCCTTCTTCCTCTGGACGTCTCCGCCCATGAAGGCGGCCATCTGGTGACCAACGAGGAGATCCGCGCCCTGATGGATCTGGAGCCGGAGCGCTTCTGGGGATTTGCCAGCGTCGATCCCGACAGTCCCGACGCCTTAGAGGTATTGGACTACGCTTTCAAAAACCTGGGGCTCATGGGCCTGAAGCTCAACCCCTCCAAACAGGCCTTTTATCCGGCGGATCCCAAAATGGACGCCATCTATAAAAAGTGCATCCAGTACAACAAGCCCATCCTGTTCCACGCGGGCATGTCCTGGGAGCCCGGCACCCTGATGAAATATTCCGTCCCCCTCAATTTTGAGGAAGTCGCGGTCAAATATCCCCAGCTGCGCATCTGCCTGGCCCATTTCGGCTGGCCTTTCGCGGTGGATACCGCCGCTCTGTGCCTGAAATATCCCAACGTCTACACCGATACCTCCGCCATGTACATGGATTCCCCGGAGAAATTTATGGATTATATCTTCAACCAGGCCTGGGGGCCCCTGTGGTTCCAGAACAACTTTGCCAAGCAGGTCATGTTCGGATCCAACAACCCACGTTTCCGCACCGCCCGCGTCAAACGCGGACTGGACAGCATCGAAATGCGGGATGACGTGCGCGAAAAGCTGATGGGCGGCAACGCCCTGAGATTCTTGGGAATGGAGGACTGACATCATGGTAGAAATGACCAGCTTCGAGATCATCAGCCGTAAGGAGTTTGATCTTGTCCGCATCACCGACCGGGTGCGGGAGTTCGCCGAAAATTCCGGCGTGAAAAACGGCCTTGTATATGTGATCACCAATCACACCACCACCGGCGTCTTTGTCAACGAGAGCCTGGAGTGCCTGGAGACCGACATCGAAAATTTCCTAGGCGACCTGATCCCCACGGTGAAGGATTACGCCCACAACCATTTTCTCCCCTCCTATGGCGCCACCGGCAACAACTGCCCCGGACATCTGAAATCCCTGGTCGTCGGCAACCATTCCGTCATCCCCATCAAGGACGGGAAAATGTTTGGCGGCGCCGCCCAGGAGATCTATTTTGCTGAATTCGACGGCATCCAACTTAGAAAAGTGCAGATCGTCGTCATGGGAGAATAATCCTCCCCGCAGCCGCCGTCCGAGTATCCACGGACGGCGGCCTTTTTATGGGATTGCAAAAGCCGCCGCCCTGCGATATAATAGCCGCACAGCACAATGCATCCTTTGTCTTTGACGGCTGCCCGCGGGCCTTTTGGCAGCGGCGTTTCCGTTTTGCCCGCAGCGTTCAACAGCCGCGGCCCCAATTTTAGAAAAAGGAAGTGTTCCCCATGAAAATGTCCCAGGTCGTGGTGGGCAGTTATGCCCATTACCGCTATTCGTTCGATTATTTTCTGGATTTGATGGAGCGCCTGCCCGTCAAAAATATCGAGCTTTGGGCCGCCGGCCCCCATCTCTATTTTGACGATTACACCTACCCCATGATCCGGGATTTCTATGCCAAGATCAAGGCCAGAGGCCTTCACGTGGTGTGCGTGACGCCGGAGCAGTGCATGTATCCCATCAACATCGGCTCCGACAACCCCATCGAGCGCAGCCGGTCCATCCAATATTTTAAAAAGGCCGTGGATACCGCAGAGATCATGGAGGCCCCTAAGACCCTGGTCACCGTCGGCCAAAGCCTGGTGGATCACGACATGGCCAACGCCTTCCGCCTGACTGTCCAGGCCCTGCAGGAGCTTTCCGATTACGCCGCTGAAAAAGGCGTGATGATCGTTCTGGAGCATCTGACCCGCGGCTGCAACTGCGTCGCCGTGACCGCCAAAGACGTAAAAGCCCTGCTGGACGCCGTGGGCCCCCGGAAAAACCTCCGGCCCATGATCGACACCGACATGGCCGCCCGCATCGACGAGAGCCCCAGGGATTATTTGGATATTTTTGGCCAGGAGCTCTCTCACGTGCATTTTATCGACGGCATGCCCGGCGGGCATCTGGTGCCCGGGGACGGCGTGCTGCCCATGGCCCGCTATTTGGAGGAGCTTGACGGCGCCGGATATAACGGCCACATCTCTCTGGAAGTGATGAACGCCCAATACTATCTGGACCCCAACCCCGCCATCGAGCGCTCTATCCGCTTTTTTGAAGATTATATCGCCAACCATTGAACGGCCGATCAAAAGGAGACCTTATGGAAGAACCCCGATTTGTGATCCGCACCCAGATGGAAAAAGAAGATTACCGCAAGTTTCTCTACACCGCCACCTTCCGCCGCAGCCCCCTGCTGCTCCCCGTGATGGCGGCCCTTTCCTTCGCCATGAGCCTGCTGCTCTGCCTGGGACGGGAGCCCTTCTCCCCCATCCGGCTTTTGGCCCTGTGGGCGATTTTCTCCGCGGCGGCGGTGGGGGCTGTGTGCTTTCAGGTGGAACGGAAAAACCGCCGGCGGGCTGCCACCGATCAAACCGGTTTTTTCGGATCGGTCAGCACCTTAAGCTTTTATGAGGACCGGATGGCCATGAGCTGCGAAGCGCCGCGCTCCTTTGGCGAGCTTCGCTACGAGCAGTTCTACGGCGTCATGGAGAGCCGTGAGTTTTTTATTTTCTATCTCAGCGCCAATCAGGCTTCTCTGGTTCGAAAAAAAGATCTGGACGATCCGGCCGCCCTGCGCGCCTTCCTCCTGGAAAATTTCCCCGGGCGTTACCGCAGCCTCTGCTGCTGATTCCCCGCGCGATCAGACAAAAAAGATCCCCCGCCATCAAAGCCGGGGGATCTTTTTTTATATGCGGAAAAACGGAGCCCGTTTTACGGCATCCGTTTGGAATCCTGCAACAGCTTATATTCGATCGAATCCACCAAAGCCAGCCAGCTGGCCTGGATGATATCCTGAGAAGCGCCCACTGTCGTCCAGACCTGCCGCCCGTCGGTGCTTTCGATCAAGACGCGCACAATGGCGGCTGTGGCATCCCGCGGCTCCATAACGCGCACCTTATAGTCGATGAGGCGCACTTCCGCCAAAGAGGGGTAAAACACCTCCAGAGCCTTGCGCAGCGCCTGATCCAGCGCGTTGACGGGGCCCGCGCCCTCCGCCGCAGTGATCTCTTCCCGGTGATCCACCCGCACCTTGATCATGGCCGCCGCAGGCTGCTCCTCCCCGGAGGCAAACTGCTCGCCAATGATCTTAAAATGCTCCAGCTCAAAAAACGGGGTAAAAAGCCCCAGCTGCTTGTGCAAAAGGATCTCCATGCTCGCCCCGGCGGATTCAAACTGATATCCGCGGTACTCCAGCTCCTTAACAGCCTCCAGCGCCTTGCGGACGGCGGGGGAATCTTTGGTCTGGGTGGGGTCGATGGCCTGGATGCGCTTTAAAAGGGCCGTCCGCCCGGATACCTCGGAAAGCAGCACATTGCGGCGGTTCCCCACCGCCTCCGGAGAAATATGCTCAAAGGAACGGGAGTTTTTCATCACGCCGTCCACATGCATCCCGGCCTTATGGGCAAAAGCGCTTCTTCCCACATAGGGCAGGCCGCCGGGCAGGATGTAATTGGTCACCTCCGCCAAATACCGGGCGGTATGGGTCAGCTGGGGCAGGTTTTCCTCCGGGATGCAGCGGTAGCCCAGCTTCATCTGCAGAGAGGGGATGATGGCGGAGAGGTTCGCATTGCCACAGCGCTCGCCAAAGCCCAAAAATGTCCCCTGCACCTGTCGCGCGCCAGCCTGCACCGCCTGTAGGCTTAGGGCGACGGCGCAGCCCATATCGTCGTGGGCATGGACGCCCAGCGGCACGGAGACCCGCTCTTTTACCTGGGCTACCGCCTTTGCCGCCGCGTCGGGAAAGGTCCCTCCGTTGGTATCGCACAGGATCAGCCGGGCAGCGCCCGCCGTGGCCGCCGCCCCAAGGCATTGCATCGCATAGGCCGGATCCTCACGGTACCCGTCAAAAAAATGCTCCGCGTCAAAAAACACCGTCTTGCCATGGGTGACAAAATAGGAAACCGTGTCCGAGATCATTTTCAGGTTCTCTTCCGGGGTGGTGTGCAGCACCTCTCGGACATGGAACCCCCAGCTTTTTCCAAAGATCGTGACGACCTCCGTCCCCGCTAGGATCAGCGCGCGGCAGCCCGCGTCCTCCTCCACGGCGACGCCGGCCTTGCGCGTGGAGCCAAAGGCCACCAGCTGCGCGTATTGAAGCCGCAGGGCTTTTACCCGTTCAAAGAATTCCATATCCTTGGGGTTGGAGCTCGGGTTCCCCGCCTCGATATAATCGACGCCGATCTCATCCAGGGCCCGCACCACATTGATCTTATCCTCCACGGAATAATAGATCCCCTCGCCCTGTACCCCGTCCCGCAGGGTGGAATCCAGGATCTCTACTCGTTCCACAAAACGCACCGTCCTTTCCGTCGCGCCATTTCGCTTTCATCATAAAAGCTTTTGTCCCGTCTGTCAACCGCCGTGCAAAAACGGCCGCCCTCCCACAGGAAGGCGGCCGTCAAAAGCGGTCAGGTATGATCTTCAAAAACCGTATCGTCCTGCTCGCCCTCAGGGCCTTCCCCTTCCGGCAGTTCCTCCGGCGGGTTCTCCTCCGCCGCCTTCGCCATGGCGGGGTCGATGCAGTACTTCTTGACCCAGGGATAGGCGTTGAAGCAGACGATAAACCAGCACAGGGACAGGCCGAACAGCGGCAACGTCAAAATACCAAAGGGGATGATAAACAGCAGCTGCGCAATGAGCAAGGGGCCTGCAAAAAGGAAGGTAAACACATTGGTGCGGATGCCGATGATGGAGAAAATAAACGAGTTTTTGATCAGCGCGCCCGTAGGCAGGTTCATGGTGACCATCAGCATATAAACATAGAAGTTGGCCGCGATCACCACCAGCAGCAGCGCCGCCGTAATGCCCATGGCAACATAATAGATCGTGCCGAGATGCAGATTGTTGATATAGAACAAAAGCGAGAACCACGCGATGGACATGATGCCGGAGAACAGCAGGTAAACAATGACGGCCTGCCTAAAGTTGGATTTAAAATTATCCCAAAAATCGCTGGCCATAAAAGCGTGCTCTTCCCGCACATAATTGCGGATCACGTAGGTAAAGCCCGCGGTGGCCGGGCCGATGGTAAACGCACCCACGACGGTAAAGACCACCGTGACCGCAATGTCGCCCAACGACAGGGCAAAATAGCCCGCTACCAGCGCCGGGATCCAAAACAGGATATACAGCAGGTTCAGCTGGATCAGCTTCCAGAATTTGCGGAAATAAAGCTCAAAAAATTTAAAAAACCGTTTTTTCTCCGGAGCATTCTTGCTGATGCCGGGACCCGGCTTGTTGTAATTGCCCATTCCCAAAAAGCCCACAGAAATACATCTCCCTTTTCCATCCGGTATCCGGGAAAGACGCCCATACGTCTTAAGTTGAATCTTGTCCCGTTTTCTTATGATACCACACCGGGCAAGGGATGCGCAAGCCATTTCCCATGAATATTCTGTGACCATTAACAGGTCAGGCCATGGAAAGGAACCAGCGGCCGAATAAAAGGTTTGCCGCACCGTCGGCCAGGGCCGAAAAAAGTATCAGCGCCGCAAAACCCGCAAACAGGACGCAGTATGGCTTCACCGGGCGCGGCGCCTGTCCGCGGATCCCCCCAAAAAAACCGTTGGCAAGCCATAGGGCCTCGGAGGCCGCAGCCAGCAGCGTCAAAGCCGAGATAACCGCGCCCGGCAGCAGCAGCGCCGCCACATATCCTACGCCGATCAGGCCATGCCGGGCATAAAGGTACCCTGCGCCGACGCCAAAGCCCAGGCCGCGAAACAGAGGTACCGCCGCGATGACCGGCTGCCCGATGGCGCAAAAGCCGGAAAAAAACAAAAGGGCCAGCAGCAGCAGCCCCGGCAGGAGGGAGGCGCCTACCGTCTGCCAAAAACCCTGTTCCGCCCGCCGGGCGGAAAACTCGCCGGTAAGCTTTCCCACCGCATCCAGCGTCGCCGGATCCGCCGTCCGCACCAACAGGGCGCCCAGGACGACGCCTCCAAAAAATATAATGGAAAAGGCAAGCAGCGGCCGGTGCCGTTTGCAGAACCACAGCAGTTCCCTTCCCCAGACACTCTTTCTCCGCGTCATTTTCCCTTCCTCCCGTTTTTTGCTTTACCCATCTATATGCGTCGCGGACAAGGATTATGAGCCCCGGCGGGCTGCCTGGGGAAAGCCATGCCCCACCGCATACTTTTTATCCAAAAGCCCATACTATGCGCAGAAAGGAGTGAACGCTTAAGATGTTCAAACATGAAAAACAGCTTTTTCATCCCGTGGGCGCCGAAAAGCCAAACCCACAGTTCGCGGCGCTGCTGCAGGAACAGCTGGGAGGGGCAAACGGCGAACTTAAAGCCGCCATGCAATACCTTTCCCAAAGCTTTCGCATCAAGGATCAGCAGATCAAGGATCTTTTTCTCGACATCGCCGCCGAGGAGCTGGGGCATATGGAGATGGTCGCCCAGACCATCAATCTGCTCAACGGCCACGATGTGGACGCCGCCCGGATCGGCGCGGGCGAGATCCAAAGCCATGTGCTTTTGGGGCTGAACCCGGGCCTGATCAACGCTTCCGGCTACTCCTGGACAGGCGACTATGTCACCGTCACCGGGGATCTCTGCGCCGACCTGCTCTCCAACATCGCCTCCGAGCAGCGGGCCAAAGTCGTTTACGAATATCTGTACCGCCAAATTGACGACCGCAAAGTTAAGGAGACCATCGATTTCCTGCTCAACCGCGAGGAGGCGCACAACGCCCTCTTCCGCGAAGCCTTCAACAAGGTACAGGATACCGGCTCCAACCGCGATTTTGGCGTCACCGCCGATTCCCGGGTCTATTTTGATCTCTCCGGCCCTTCTCCCAACGGCTCTTTCGGCGGCACAAAGGCAAACCCGCCCTCCTTTAGCCCTCCCGGTTCATAAGCCCATCGATAGGCCCTTCCCTTTGCCTGGGTTCCAAAAGCTTTTTCGTTTTGTCTTCAAAAAAAGAGGACGCCCTCGCGGCGTCCTCTTTTGCAAAAGCCCTTCGGCCAAAACCGGGGCCTTTTATTGCCCCAATTCGTAGGCGCGTTTGACACAGCGGTCGCAGGCGTCCTCTACCATCGCCTTTAGATCCCGCTCTTTCAGCGCGTCCAGCATCCGATAGGTCGTGCCGCCCGGCGAAGTGACCATCTTGATAAGCTCGTCATGGCTTTTTCCGCTCTCCAACATCATCTTCGCGCTGCCGATCAGGGTCTGGCAGAACAGGCGGTTGGCCGCCTCGTAGTCGATGCCCTGGGCTGCGGCGTATTCGCACATATATTGAGCCAGCAGATAGATCATAGCGGGGCTGCTGCCGTTAACCGGGATCACCTCGTTGAGCTTTCCGCTGTCGATGACCTCCACATGGCCGCCCGCCTGGAACAGCCCCGTGACAAAAGCAAATTCCTCGTCGCTGATCGGCTCTTCCCTGCCCACCGCGACGGAACCGGCCCCCACCAAAAGCGGCGTGTTGGGCATCACCGGCGCCACCTTACAGTCAAAGCCCACCGCCCGGCGGATAAATCCGCAGGAGACCCCCGCCGCGATGGAGATCAGGACATGTTCCCTCGTCACCTGCTGGGCAATGTGGGCCAACACCTCTCCGATGACCTGGGGCTTGACCGACAGCACCACATATTTGCAGTTTTTGACAAGTTCTGCGGAATCCTCGTAAACGGCGAGCCCCATCCCGGAAAAACGGTCCAGCTTTTCCGCGGAGATATCCGACACCGCCACCTGTTGCGGCGTCACCTGCCCGGAAGCCAAAATCCCGCCGATAATAGCCCCCGCCATATTGCCCGCCCCGATGAACCCGATGATCTGTTTCATGTCCATGCTCCTTCACTCTGTCAGAATGATATCATCATATCCTTTTTCCAGACGAAACACAAGGTTTCTGCTTCCTTTCGTTTTCCTCCAGGCCCGCGCCTTCTTTTTTATGGCGGGCATCCAAATTTTTAAAAGCGAAGGGCCTTTTCCCCCTTGACTTTTTCTCCCCATATGAGATAATAATATAAATAATCATTATTATTTAAAGCAGAGCAGGAGGTATCACGATGGACAGTAAGGCAATGTTTAAGCTCAGTTATGGTTTGTTCGTCCTCTCCGCCCAAGAAAACGGCAAAGACAACGGCTGTATTGTAAATACGGTGCAGCAGGTGACCGATTCCCCTCTGCGCGTCTCGGTGGCAGTCAACAAGCAAAACCTCACCCATGATATGATCCTTTCCACCGGTCTTTTCTGTGTTTCCATTTTAGATGAATCCGCACCGTTTTCCATTTTCCAGCGTTTTGGTTTTCAAAGCGGGCGCAGCGCCGACAAATTTGAGGGGATCGAAGCCCGCCGCGCGGAAAACGGCCTGCTCTATCTGCCTCAGCACTGCGCCGCCTTCCTCTGCGGAAAGGTTCTGCAAACGGTGGATCTGGGCTCCCACACCCTGTTTATCGCCGAGGTGACCGAGGGCGAGCTCCTCTCCGATATTCCCGCCGCCACCTATGCTTACTACCACGCCCATATCAAGCCCGCTCCGGAGAAAAAAGCGGAAAAAGGCGCCTGGCGCTGCTCGATCTGCGGCTATATCTACGAGGGGGACGAGCTGCCGGCGGATTTTGTCTGCCCCATCTGCAAGCATGGCGCTGTGGATTTTGTCAAGGTAGGCGCCTCAGGGAAAAACGCCTGGCGCTGTGTGATCTGCGGCTATGTTTACGAGGGGGACGTGTTGCCGGCGAATTTTGTTTGCCCCATTTGCAAGCATGGCACAGCCGATTTTGTGAAGATCGTTCTGCCGGAATAACGCGCCGGTCAAAAGGGGCCGCAACGCCCCTTTGCCAGCGCCCCTCTACATGAAAAAACGCCTTGGGGAATTCCTTCCCAAAGGCGTTTTTTGTTCTGCTTTTACAACCTTTTTAAGCGAATATCCAAAGCGCCTTTTCTCCGGGATCATAACCCTTTTTCATTGGCAAAACCAGGCGCTTTTTCTTATCCCGCAATTGCCGGCCCACGGCTTAAAGCGAGACCGACAGCCTGTCCGCCGCTTTGATCGCCGCGAAAACATCCCAGGGAGTAACGTCAAAGGACATATTGGACATGGTGTCGTTATCGGCGCAGCTTGCTTTTGCCGCTTCCATCAGCTTCTCATCGCTCACATTTTCTATGCCCAATTCCTTCAGGGAGGTGGGAAGCCCGCACTGCTTCAGGAAAGATACGATGGTGGAGATCTCTTCTATCAGTCGGCATATTTTGCTCTTCAACCTGCGGTTGATTATTTTGATAGCGCTAAAGGCTTTAAGTTTTTGACGGTATTCAAATATTTTTTGAAGCGTTGTCTGCTGAAAGAAATCGGCGTTACTTATAGTAATAAAACTGCGAGAGCTCAAGGCGCGCGTCTGCTTACGAATGCAAACGTCAAAGCAGAAATCGACAAGCGAAAAGCCGAAACAGTTGAAGCTTTGCAAATTACTCGTGAGCAGGTCGTTCAAGAGTTAGCCTCTCTCAGCTTTGCAAACTTGACCGACTTTATAGAGCTTAACGAATCTCGAGAGATTCAGCTAAAGTCTCTCGAAGATATACCAACCGATAAACTTAAAGCACTTTCAAGTCTTGAGGTCAGCAAGAACGGTTTAAAAGTAAAACTCTATGACAAGATACGTGCATTAGAAACGCTTGGCCGATATACTGGTCTACTTGATACTAAGCCAGAATTATCAGTGCATGTAAATAACATATTTGAAGCATTAGACGGTTGGCCTGATGAAGACTTTGCAGACATACCAGAATTGCAAGCACAAAAATCTCAGGACGAGTAATACGATATGCAGTAGAGTAAAGTCCGTTTCGGCACGATATACGGCACTGCTGTTGGAGAAATCTTCCTACTTTCTGGCCTTTAGGCCGAAAGTTTCCCCGATATGTGGGAGACAAAGCGCGATATGCCGTAGGTTCTGTACCTATTAGGCACGATATACCGTATCTTGCAGGGAAATACTTCCTGTACTTTCGTCCAAAAGGCCAAAAATCCCCGTTGCATAAGCGTCTATCATAAAACAGGCCAGAGCAAGCCTACCGGAGGCGTCAGGAGCTTTGTCGTTGCGGCTTTCAGATTTGAAAACACTGTGGCCTGCTGTTTGAGGGCTTCCTGTGCGGAAAGCGGGGTTGCCGATATTTCATCCGGCTTGTAAGCAAGCGGGATCAAGGCTGTTCCCTGTCCGCTATCCGCCGGTAGCCGCAAAGCCGCCTGTGCCACGACCGGCAGCCCCTCCGCCGATAATGCAGCCGCTTGCATTGTCTCCGGCGGCTCCTCAAGCCGCTCAGACAGTTGCCGGTCGAGGCTCTTCAGATTGTTCAGCGCCAGGCGCGAGTCGACGATGTCGGTGAGCGTCCCGGCCGAAAGAAGCTCCTGGGCGATGGCCGGGTTTCTCAGCAGCGTGTCGACATCGGGCTCGCTTAATAAGTGCAGCATCTCCTCGAGTGTCTGCGGCTCCTTTCGTTCATTTTCGCCGAGGATGTAAGCACGGTTCGGCAAATAGGAATAAACCGTAAATTCGCCGCAGGCCCACAGGATGCCTGCCGTGACGAGCGCCAAAGCGGGGATCGTGACCAGCAGCGACCGGGCGGTATGTGTCCGAAACTGCGTCAGTACCCAATGAATTGCATTCTTAAATAGCTTCATGCCCTTATCTCCCTTTCATCTCAGAGTTGCCGGAAGTCGAAATACCGCAGGAGCAGTTCGGGTTTGCTGTTGACATGCAGTTTCCTGTATATATTTTTGACAAAGTAGTTTGTGCCTGAAACGCTGGTGGACATCCTCAAGGAGATTTCCTTTGCCTTCATGCCCTCCAGCAACAAATAAAAAACCTGCTTTTCGCGCGGCGTTAAAGTCATGACGGCATCAGCCGCATGATCGTGCCCTTTGTCCTGCTTCATGGCAATACCCCCATTCTGATTCCATCATACAGAGGACAGATGGCTTTGCATAGCTACCAAATGTGGTAGGCGGGCATAAAAAAACAGCCCTGACCGAGGTCAGGGCCGCCTTTTGCCGCAGCAAAGGTCATTCTTTTTTGTCGGGAAGCAGCGCGGGAACGCTGAATCGAGCAAACAGTTCCGAACGATTGCTGATATTTAGTTTTTTGTGCAAATTCTTGATATGGAAATTGACGGTATTGGTGGTGATACCAAGTTCTCCGGCAATTTCTTTCGAGGACCGGCCGTACAAAAGCAACGCCGCGATCTCTTTTTCGCGTGGCGACAGGCGGAGCCCCTCCAACCCGTTCGACGGCTTCACCTTTTGAGCGCTCTCCACCATGTCCACGCAGAAAAAATCGTCCGACCAATCGGCATAAAACAGGTGTTTTGAATAGGCGGGGGACATCAGTATGAACACGATAAATACAGCACCGGAAGTGAGTGTGGCCGCGAGCGGCAGCAGCGTGGGCGCGTAAGCGGAGATGGCGCCCGGAATCATATAGGAGATCATGCTGACCGGCAGTATCGTAACAAGGCACAGCTTGAAAATTCGGAAATCCCCATGCTTTTTAAAAACACATCCCAGAAGATAATAGGCCGCAATATATCCCATCTGCTCAAATCCGTGTATGAAGCGGGCGGCGCTCCGCAAAACAGAGCCCTCCGGCATAAAATACAACGCGTATGTGCATATCATAGCGATAAAAAACAGGTTGCACATATTCCAGATGCTGCGTTTGGTAATGAACTGCAGCGCGATCGCGAGACAGACCACCGAGATGCCCACCGCTCCGTTTGCGACCATTGCGCCCAGTGCGGATGCCCCCGGCAGATAGGTATAAAATATCTCCACGAAGTAATGGGCGACAAAGAAATAGAGCGTCAATTTGAGGGCGGGGTTCAATGTTGCTTTCGGCCTGTTCTCCGCCGTGGGAAAATCGCTTGTTTTGTATAGAAAAAGGCAGATGCAGGTGCCTGCCACAAGGGCCATCAAATAGGTCTTATCAAAAAAACCCGATATGATGGACAGGCCGGAATCCAGCTGATTCAGGGCAAAGAAAAAAGAAATCGCCGCCGCGCCAAGCAGGCGTTCGGTGTTATTGAGCGCGAAGGTATAGGCAAACGACGCGCAGGCGGCGCAGCCGCCCAGGCCAAACATGAACAGGATTGCCAGCAACAGGCTCCATTGGCTCTCGGCCATCATAATCCATGGAACAAAGGCGGCGGCTGTGGCTATTGCGAACATCCGGGAAATTGACGCCATATTTTTTGCATTTGTGAGCGCAAACAGCGCCCCCGCGCCGACACAATAGGCGCTGCCCATCAGCGTCATGGCGTCGAGCCCGAAAAGGCGAATCGAATCGCTGAATAATGCGCCCTGCATGTTTGCGAAAACGGGTGCCAAAGGGAAAATCAGCATATATTTCAGACGGCTTATGCGCACATTGTGAATATTGATATTGTCTTTTGAGTGGAGCAATGTAAGAAAGGAAGTAAGAATATTCTTTTTCTCGCCCTGCGCTGCTTTTGCCATTTCGTCACCCTCTTTCCTGCATCCCCTCATATGATCAGACGCTCTTTTTTTTCCTGCCATCACTTGGTTTTTCCGCTGTCTTTGGCACGAGCCATAAATTACCCTTTTTCTGCGCACCGTCAATACGCCCGGCCACACAGTACATCGTGACCCTTCTGCCGCTGATGCCCCATTTTTCTCCCGCTTCTTTTACTGTCAGATACCCCAGCATGGTTTCCCCCGACTCTTGTTTTTTTACATTATACAATATATACTTGTAAGCTTCAAGATTTTGAAGGATATTCCAGATAGAATTCCTCTTTGCAATAGGACAAAACACAGCCTGAATTAACCCGGGCTGACTGTGTGAAAATATCAAAACAACAATCCGAATGCGAATAGCGCATAAATAATGGCAAAACCGCCCTTGACGAATATCGTTTCATATCTTTATCCCCATCAATTTCTTTGCCCTATATAATTTGGGCGGGGGTGATGCTATGAAAAAGCGAAAACTACCGCTTGGCGATAGAAATATAATTGGCGCTCGTGTCACAGAGGCCAGAAGCAATATTGGCATGAAACAAGTCGATTTATTGGTAAAACTTAAAACAGCAGGAATTGAAATCAGCATTCCAGCCCTCTCACTTTTAGAAGGTCAAAAGCGATCTTTATCCGATTTGGAACTTAATGCTTTAGCGGATATTCTCAATGTGTCGGTTGACTGGCTTATGGGCAGAGAGTAAGGCGGGGCTTGCATCACCGCAAACCCTGCCTACATTTTTGTTACCGAGCATCCCGTGTCTGCCGCTGATCCTTCTTTATCCCCAACAGATGACCAAGACCATGCTGCTCAATAATAGATTTGTAAAAACCGTTGCGCTGTTTCAACTCTGTGTTTTCCTTTTTCAAGTCGCCTATACTGAGCTGGCCACGGACAGAGCGATGCTGGTCAAGCTGTTTTGTGAGATTTGATATTGTACCCGTCAGCTTTGTAATTTCAGCTTTCATTCCAGCAATCGTTTTTTCCGCCGCCTGCAACAGCTTTTCGAGCTTGCGTTCCTTCTTTACCTGCACAACGTATTTCTGTGCCGCCGAGACAAGATTTGTGTAGTCCTCCTTCTCCAGCATCACTTTGGATGACAACGGAACATTTTTTACTTCGATCTGCTCCACGGCCTGCACATCAATTTGTTGGTGCTGTATCTTTTCTATGGTTTTTTCCAGCGTGGCGACCTCCTTTGACCGCTGCACCTTTTTGTAATCCATGACACTCAAATGCTCATCGTGAGTGCCAAGCTGCTCCCACTCGATACCGTGACGCTCCATTACCTGCGAAAGCTGTTCCTTTTCGGATTTGACCCACTGGCTCCACTCAGTATCACCGCGAGTGCCGCCCTCAAAACCCTGATTGGTAAGCGCCTGTTTCAGCGAAACGCGAGTATCAAGACCACGTTTGCTATCGGAGGTGAACGGCACAAAATCTACATGCAAGTGAGGCGTGGCCTCATCCATGTGTAGGTGAGCAGAGAACACTTTTAAGTACGGGTTCCGTTCCTGAAAGCTGCTCATAAACTCATCAAGCACCTTGGCAGCAAGCTGACCGTCCTCGCTTTCCACGGCCATATTTACCTTATTTCCCACCTGAAATATGACTTCGTAAAAAAGTTTTTCCTGTTTGCCTGTCCGTATCTTTTCGTAGTAATCAGCAATGCAACGGTCGGCGCGTTTTTGCTTGGCGTTATATTTCTGGAGCGCCTCATCAAATAATACGTGATACACATCTTTGATGGGCGTGTTACAATAGGAAATATTGAGCTGGGTTCGCTCTGCATCAATATTTGTCGCTTTGAACTGGCGGCTGTTGTGATTGACAGAACCTTTGCCGAGCATGACGCTGATTGTTCGCTTTATAGACCATCCCTTCCTTTCCATTCCACCCGGCGCAAGCTGGGGTTTTGTTACTTTTTTCAAAAGTAACGCAAAAGCACTTTTGACAGCCTGCGGCCATCAAAAGATGCTCTTTGCGCTCTCCGAGGGGGTTAATGGGGCTTTGCCCCGCCGCCTGTGGGCGTCTCCCCAGTGCTCATCGCCCTTTGAAAAGGGCGGCCGCACAGCTTCCCTAAACTTTGTCACTCGCCGTTGGGCAGGAGGAAAGGCGTTGCTTTCCCTCCGCCGGCAAGTGTTGTCCGTAGCGCGGTGTCAAGGGGTTCGGGTTGTATTGCCTTGCGGCAATCTCCACCCGCAGGTATGCCCCCTTGACTTTGCGCCCGCTCCGTGTCGGTCGTGTCGATAGTGACGATATTTTTCATACCGCCACCACTCTCAGAAACACCGTCACGACCGTCACCATCGTCACGCCTTATTTTCCAGCGTTAGTTTAACTATCCGGCCAGCATGAGAGCGGGCACTTTCGATGCGGATACTGTGTTGGTTCCACAGTCTGTCAGCTCCGACATTCAGCCGCCGCATCAAAACATTTGGCTGGATTTCGTTCTTATCAATCCCATCCAATCCATCCATCAGCCCCGACGCGCTGCCGCTCCATTCAGGGCATTCCGGCGAGAGCAATTTTGCAACAGCTTCGAGCAAAGGGTCAGGCGGCTCCTTCCACAATTCCGTTTCGGTTTTGGTGAGCTGCCACAGGCAACGCTCGCGGTCAAATAGTAAATGCAACCGCTGATCTTGCTGATCTCGCCCGACAATATCGAGCACAGCTTTGTTGTCGGTGCGCTTTTTCTTCTGCATGATGAATGCGCCGTCCGCTGCGCCGAGCAACCCGTTTGTACCAGAAATTGTTTCAAAGCAATCATCTGAGCTTTGCTTGCGCGTGTGGTGGACGAGCAGAACACAAATGTTATGCCCGTCGGCAAATTGTTTGAGCTTTGTCACGATTTCATAATCGCTGGCGTAGCTGTATTTCTCGCCTCCAACCTCGCGGATTTTTTGCAGGGTGTCGATGATGATGAGCTTTGTATCGGGGTGCTCCCGCACGAACTTTTTTAGCTGGCCGTCCAGTCCTTCATTCAGGTTTTTAGCGTGGGTGGCGAAGTGGAAATTGTCGCTGCTATCCATCCCGAACATACGAGAGAGGCGCTTTTGCAAGCGAGAGTAATCGTCCTCCAGCGCCAAATAGAGCACGGTGCCCTTGTGGGTTTGAAAATCCCACAAAGACAAGCCGCCGCTCACATGGTAGCCAAGCTGCGCCATGAAAAAGGATTTGCCCACCTTTGGCGCTCCGACGAAAAGATACGCCCCTGCGCAAAGGATGTTATCCACAATTTGAACCTTTGGCTGATACGGCGTATCAAATATTTCCGTCATCGATTGTGTAGGAAGGTAGTCGGGATTGTTCACCTTCCGGAAGTAATCCTTGATAAACTCATCCTCAAAATCGTCATTGATTTCCGGCGGTTTTTCGGGTATACTTGGCTCAAGTGATTGAGATGGTGATTGCCTTTCGTCTGTTGGCGCAGACGGAAACAAGGCGGTCACTTTTTCTTTGAGCTCGACCATCAACATTCCTCCTTCATGCCGTCCATCGTTGTAGCAATAAGCCGGATCGTGTCCAGCAAGTCATCATCAATCTCTTCACCGGAAGCAATGCGCTGCAATTCTTCCAGCACGGCTATAAGTTGATTGCGAAGTGCTTTATGCACCCTTGGATTGCCCTGCACCACTACATCGCGGCATTGCAGCCGCCGAATGATATAATCCTGCTTGGTCAAGCCTGAGAGCCGAACCGCGATTTCAAGCTGCTCATCCTCCCCCGGCGATATACGAAACGCCACAGTCTTGTTACGCCAACGGCCCTTGTTGTCCATGCTTTTTAATGACATAGCATTTAAACTCCTTTCCCGCTTCTTTGTACATCCAATTTTTCCGCCATTTCTGTCTGCCGTGTGGGGAACAAATGCGCATAACGGTACGTAATATCGATACTCTCATGCCCCACGCGATCGGCTATCGCCAGAGCCGTAAAACCCATATCAATCAACAGGCTAATGTGGCTGTGACGAAGGTCGTGAATCCGAATGCGCTTTACCCCAGTTTCCTTTGCGCCTCTATCCATCTCGTGATGAAGATAGTGCTTGCTGATGGGGAAAATCCGGCTATCCGGTTCCACATTGTAAAACTGCTTGAGATATTCCTGTATCTCCTCGCATAAAAACTGCGGCATCGTTATGATGCGGTTGCTCTTTTTTGTCTTGGGCGTTGTGATGATGTCCTGTCCGTTCAGCCGCTGGTAGGATTTGTTGATGCGCACGGTCTCGTTATCAAAGTCGAAGTCCGCCGGAGTGAGCGCCAGTAGCTCTCCCTCCCGAATACCGCACCAGTAAAGCATCTCAAAGGCGTAGTAGGACATTGGCTTGTCCATCATAGCATCGGCAAATCTCTCATATTCTTCCTTCGTCCAAAAGAGCATTTCACGGCGTTCCTCAGTTCCCATGTTTCCTGCTCTCTGAGCGGGGTTGAGTTGCAGCCCGTAGTATCGGATAGCGTGGTTGAAAATACAGCTAAGCTGGTTGTGGACTGTTTTTAGATAAGTCTGCGAATAGTGCTTCCCTTTGGAATCCGTCAGCTCTCGCATTTCGTTTTGCCAGTCGATGATGTCCTTCGCCGTAATTTCGGACAGCTTGCGCTTCCTAAAATATGGGAGGATTTTCTTTTGAATAATGCTGTCCTTGGTCAGCCATGTGTTTAATTTCAACTTGGGCTTGATGTCCTTTGCATACAACTCCACAAAGCTCTCAAAGGTCATGTTTACATCTGCCGTCTTTTGTTGCAGGAACTCCCGCTCCCAAGCCTGCGCCTCTTTCTTGGTGGTAAAGCCTCGCTTCAGCTTCTGCTGTCGCTCGCCCCGCCAATCGGTGTAGCGGAATTGCACGTACCATGTGCCGTTGTCGTAATTCTTGAAAGCTGCCATCAAATTCTCCTTTCGTTCTGGTCGCGGGTTCCATAAAACTTCTCATAGAAGAACTTTCTGTCGATCCGGCCAGAGATAGTGATGCAGCCGGTCTTTTTCAGTTCTGCGTTCATGGAACGGATGAGCTTGTAGGCATAAGGTATGGAAATATCCAATTCCTTTGCTACTTCCTCAACTCGTAAAAACATTTGCCCTGCCATTGAACAACCTCCTTTTTAACCCGTTTAGGCATAATAATTCTTTAGTGTCGGAATACTTTCTGGCCGCCATCAGATTTGCCCGGGCGGACACGCCAGGCCTGCGGTGTGCGGCAGTTATTTGATTTACACTAAGCTAATATGCTTAGTGTACGCTCATTATACTATACTATTATGTTTAAGTCAAGACGGCTTGCAGAAAAATATTAAACAAATTTGTTTCTATTTGTCTTGACAATCTTAAACATATATGCTATGCTATACTTCAATGACACGTGACACAGGAGTTGATAATTATGGCGATCGGTGAACGCATTCACTTTTTCCGCATATTGCGGGGTATGACGCAGAAATATCTGGGTCAGGCTGTTGGTTTCCCTGAGAAATCTGCCGACGTGCGCTTGGCTCAATACGAAACGGGGACAAGAACCCCTAAAAATGATTTGACTTCTTCATTGGCAAGTGTGCTTGATGTGTCCCCGCAGGCTTTGGCTGTGCCGGACATAGACTCCTATATCGGCCTGATGCACACCCTGTTTACTCTTGAGGACAGATACGGTCTACAGATCAGCGAAGCTGACGACGAGGTTTACCTGAAAGTCGATGCGCGCAAAGGCAAGGACGCTGTCGAACTTCACAAGATGCTGTGTGCCTGGCGTCAGGTTGCTGCCATGCTGAAAGCCGGAGAGATCACGCAGGAGGAATATGACTGCTGGCGTTATCATTATCCCGAGTTTGATACCTCTGGACAGTGGCACAAGGTCGTTCCATCTCAGGGACTGAGTGATATGATAGTGGCTTCGCTGAAAAAAGATTAGGAGGGGGAAGTATATGAGCTATACAACAAAGGGAACTGAACTTCGTCTTGGTATTAAACAGCTTGTTCTCGACTTCATGACTAATTCACCAGAATGCAACGCAAATGCCGCTGGCTTGAAACAGGCAGAAATCTTTCGGCAATGCGGGTTGGATTGGGGTGATTATGCCAATGCAACATCTTCACAGCAGCAGTTTTGGATTGCGGCGTTATTGAGAGAGCTTGAATCAGAGGGAAAAATTAAACGTGATCCCGACAGTAAAAAGTGGAGAGTTGTATAATCATAAACAAAAAAGAGCTAACTGACTTAATCAAAATCAGTTAGCTCTTTTTATAGGAATAATGAAAAAATGTTGCCATTTCGTTGCCACGAACGGCTTTACTCCTCAAAAAGTCCAGTGTTTACAGGCTTTTTCAGGTCTCTGAAATCATTCCCACTCGATGGTTGCCGGGGGCTTGCTGGTGATATCGTAGACGATGCGGTTGATGCCGCGCACCTCGTTGATGATGCGGTTGGAGATATGCTCCAGCACATCATAGGGGATGCGTGCCCAGTCCGCCGTCATAAAATCGGTGGTGGTAACGCCGCGCAGAGCCAGGGTATAATCGTAGGTCCTGCCGTCGCCCATGACGCCTACAGAACGCATGGAAGTAAGTACGGCAAAATATTGGTTCACACTGCGGTCAAGGCCGGCCCGGGCAATTTCCTCCCGGAAGATGGCGTCGGCGTCCCGCAGGGTATCCAGCTTCTCTTTGGTGATCTCGCCGATCACGCGGATGGCAAGGCCGGGGCCCGGGAACGGCTGGCGCCACACCAGATATTCCGGCAGGCCAAGTTCCAACCCCAAGCGTCGGACTTCGTCCTTAAACAGAAGCCGAAGCGGCTCCACGATCTCTTTAAAATCTACATAATCCGGAAGGCCGCCCACGTTGTGGTGGCTCTTGATCACGGCGGCGTCGCCGGTACCGGATTCGATCACGTCCGGATAAATCGTCCCCTGGGCCAGGAAATCCACCGTACCGATCTTTTTGGCTTCTTCCTCAAACACACGGATAAACTCTTCCCCGATGATCTTGCGTTTGTGTTCCGGCTCGGAAACACCGGCCAACTTTTTCAGGAACCGCTCTTCCGCGTTGACGCGGACAAAATTGAGTTCCCGGCCGCCGAACGCAGCCTCCACCTCATCGCCCTCATTTTTACGCATCAGGCCGTGATTCACAAAGATACAGGTCAGCTGGCTGCCCACCGCGCGGGAGAGCAACGCCGCCGCCACAGAGCTGTCCACACCGCCGGAAAGGGCCAGCAGCACCTTTCCGCCGCCGATCTTTTCCCTCAGGCTGCGGATCGCGGTCTCCGCATAGTTGCCCATGGTCCAATCCCCTTTGGCGCCGCACACCTCGTAAAGGAAATTGTGCAGCATTTCGCTGCCATGCTGGGTATGAAGCACCTCGGGGTGGAACTGCAGGCCGTACAGCCGTTTTTCTGCGTTTTCCATCGCCGCCGTAGGGCAGGTATTGGTATGCGCCGTCACCCGGAACCCGGCGGGGATGGTATCCACATAATCGGTATGGCTCATCCAGCTTATCGCCTGGGCGGGCACGCCGCGAAACAGCGGGCAAGTGGTATCGTAATACGTATCGGTTTTCCCGTATTCCCGGCTGTCGGGAGAGGTGACATGGCCACCCAAAAGATAGGCCATTGTCTGGATGCCGTAGCAGATGCCCAGCACCGGAACACCCAATTCAAAAACCGCAGGATCACATTTGGGAGAACTCTCCAGATAAATACTGTTGGGGCCGCCGGTAAAAATAATGCCGATGGGGTTTTTCTCGGTGATCCGCTCCATGGGGACGTTGTAGGGCATGACCTCACAGTACACGCCGCATTCCCGCACGCGCCGGGCAATGAGCTGATTGTACTGACCGCCGAAATCCAAAATGACAACCATTTGATTCATATGCAACCCTCTGTTCCTTCTTGTTGGCTTTTCTATCATTTTGCCATGATTTGCTCTAAAAATCAAGCTTCCGGCCGTTTTATTCCTATTTTAAGTTGGTTGCACAAAGGAAGAAGATTTTTTGGAAATGCTGTTGGCAAATATTTTGGAGCGCAGTGTGGGAATATGGCTTTCAGTTCCCGGCACATTATAACAGACGCCCCCATAAAACAGCCCGTTTTGATTCGATTGATAGCCAGGAAAGGAGCATCCTTTTGAAAAGATCTGTCGCTTTATTCTGCGCTCTGCTTCTTTGCGCCGCCTCGTCCCTGCCCGCGCAGGCAGTGGAATGGCCTCCTTCGGCGGCAAAGAAAGAACCTCTCCGCTTTGTCCCGGTAAACCGTGGAGAGATCGTGGAGTTTTCCGCCCGGGAGCTGGAACTGCGTCTTGGCATGGAACGCGGCGAGCTCTGCGGGGCCACTTTGGTCTTTCCGCCCCGGGAAGGCCGCCTGATGCTGGACGGCGTCCAACTCCCCGCCCTTTCTCCTCTCAGCCGCGAGGAGTTGGACCGGCTCTGTTATGTTCCGGAGGAAGAAACCGCCCAGACCGGGTTTTCCCTGCTTGCCAAAGGCGAGGAAAATATTTTCACTTCCGTCGAGATCCAGGTGTTGGAAAGCCCCAACAGCCCGCCACAAGCGAAAAATCTTTCCCTCTCCGCTTTGGCGGGCCTTCCCCTCTGTCAAAGCCTGCCTGTGGCAGATCCGGAAGGCGGCGCTGTGACAACGCGCCTCACTTCTCAGCCGGCAGGCGGGCTTGCATCCCTATCCGACGGCGTTTTGCAATACCGGCCCTACCCGGGCTTTACCGGCCACGACAGCCTTTCCTACGTCGCCGTAGACGAGCTGGGCGGGATCTCGGAGGAGGGCTTTGTCGCCATCTCGGTGGAGGAAAGCCCCTCCGGCATCGTCTTTTGCGACGCCTTGGGATCCCCCTGTCTGGGGGACGCTGTGCGTCTGCATCAGGCAGGGATCCTCTGTGGAGAACAGATCGGCGGGGCATGGTTTTTCCATCCGGAAGACGCTCTATCCCGCGGGGAATTTTTGACGGCGGTGCTGGCGGCCTGCGGATCTTCTCAAAGCCAGGCAGCCTGTGTAAACACCGGCCTAAAAAACGACGCCGCCCTCCCTTTCTGGGCCAAACCCTATGTAAAATCGGCGCTGGAAAAAGGGATCCTGCGTGAAGACATTTTTCTATGGGAGGCTCCGCTCACCCGCGCGCAGGCGGTGGTACTGCTTCAGCGCGCCTGCGGCATTGACGACGTAAAACAATATTCTCTTTCCTTCTCCGATCAAAACGAGATCCCAGCCTGGGCCGCCGAAGCCTATCAAAACCTGGCCGCCCACGGCCTGTTGGGGCCTGCAGAAAGCAGCGCGCGCCCCAACGCCCTTTTGACGCGGGCCGACGCCGCGAGCCTGCTTTGGCAGCTATATCTTCGGCAAAATAGTTGATGGTCAGAAGTTACCAGTCATAACCGGGGCTTGTTTGGCGGATGCTAAATGCAGGGAGCCGGAAAATGCGGTTTTTCCTCCGCCGCGCCGTTTCCCCATTCTTTTTCTGCATTGGCAGAAAGAATTTTGGACAAAGGAGCGCAAACTCATATGCTGGATAAGATCTCTCTTGTTCTCGTCATTATCGGCGCCCTCAACTGGGGTTCCGTCGGGCTGTTCCAGTTCGACATCGTGGCCTGGCTGTGCGGGGGCCAGGGCTCCATGCTCAGCCGGGTGATCTACACTCTGGTGGCGCTGGCCGGTGTTTGGGCCATCTCCCTGCTTTTTCGGGATACGGAAAAAGCTTGGGAGCAATAGCTTTCAATCCGGTAAAAAACAACAGAAAAAAGCCGCCCCCGAGAGAGGGGCGGCTTTTCTGTTAGAAGATATTAGGTGCGGTTCCGAAATCGAAGATTTGAACAGCTGCTCCCGCCCCGGGCACTTGCTTTCTTCGCCGCGCCTGCGTTGTCGCCGCGAGAGGCGCACCCCGGTTGGAAAAGTGGGGCCCGCTGGCTTTCGGCAGCAGCAGAGCGCCGACAACAGTCCCTTTGCATCGAAAGCGAAGCTTTCGCATAGCAGTTTCTTTTCCATATTTCTTTTCTGCCAAAAGAAATATGGCCGGGTGTGGGCCGGGCAGGCCCACGACCTAAGGATCAAAAACCGGACAGCTGCTCCCGTAGTGGGCGGCATCCAATCGCCCCGGCTCCCCTGGCGCAGAAAGCAAACGTGACATCCCGGCAAAAACGGACAGCAAAAAGAAAAAGACCGCTGAGAGAAGGCGGCCTTTTCCTTGCTGTTGTTCTATGCTCATCATGTCATGGGTTCCATTCCATGAGGAGATAGCTTTTCAGTTTTCCTGCTGCACGCAGCGTGCTCCCGTTAATGGGTGTCGTTTTCCAAATCAGAGATTTGGACAGCACCGCATTATTTCTTCAGAGCAACAGCGCCGGCAGCAACCAGGGAAACAGCGCCCAGAGCAACGGCTACGTTGACAAAGTCAACAGAACCGGTCTCGGGGTTCTCTTTGTCATCGGTCTCGGTCTCGGCAGCAGCGGCCTCGATCTCGTCGTCGGTGACAATATAGGTGCCCAGGGTGCGGGTCTTCCAAACCAGAGCGTCTTTGTCGTCGTTCAGTTTGGCTTCCACTGCAACGGGTTTGCCGTCTACGATCTCGTATACGAAGTACTCAACGTCCTCGTCATCGATGTAGTAGGTAACTTCCTGGGTGAAATCGAACTCGGGAGCGCCTCTGAAGTCGATCACGTCAAAGTCAACATCCTCGTTCTTCTTCATCAGAGCTTTGATCTCGTCGGTGACAGCGGTATCCAGGTACATGTTAACGGCATCCTGTTTGCTCATTTTGCCGGCAACAGACAGGGCTTCCAGGTTGTCAAACTCGAAGGTGGTGAACTTGGCGTCTTCGTTATCGAAGATAACCAGGCCCTCTACGGAATCAACAGTAGCGAGAACATCGTCCAAATCAGACTTGTCTACAGTAGCTTCCTGCCAGCCAAAGGTGTCGGCATAGCCACACTCTTTGTATACGACTTCACCGACGTAAAATTCCTTTTTAGAGGTACCCTTTTTAAAGGAATAGGTGAACTCAACATCGATATCGTCGGTGCCGTAGTAGTCTTTAAGCTTAACGGTCACTTTGATCTCGCCGGCAGTATCGCCGTCATCCAGCTCAACCTCGTCGAAATACTCTTTGCCCTCTTCCCAATCCAGGGAAGCTTTCAGATCGGCAGCCTCAAGGTCAGGGTCAACCATCTTAACAGTAAATTCGATGTCTTTGGTGCCTTCGCCAGGAGTAGCAAACGCAACTACGCCCAGACCCATGCACAGCACAACGGCCAGTACCAGAGCAAGTACTTTTTTCATAGTGTGTATCCTCCTAAAATTTTTTAACGAAGCGTCTTCCTTCAAAAGGCCGCCCGCCTCCGCGTTCTCTCACCCGTCAGAGGGGTTTGTTCTGTTCCTTAGGAACAGAACAAACAAGGACGTCCTTGTTTCGAAAACTTCCGGTGCGCTCTCTACACATCGTTTTCGTCGCCCTTATCGTATCACAACCGGTAACATTTGTAAAGGGGAAAATTACAAAAAATAACAAAAAGTTTTTAAGGGCGGGCAGCCCGCCCTCCAGGGGCGCCTCAAGGGGGGATGGCCCGCCTGCTCAAAAGCGGCGGCGTTCCACAGGGGATGGGGGTTCCGCCGCCGGGCAGGCTCTGCGCTTCCCGGACCTCCCGGCCCGGGGCGGGGCTTACCCGCGGGTCGGCAAGCTGAGGAGGGCCGTTGCCCCGTCGCCCGGGGATATTTTTGCGTAATGGAAATATATGGGAGTATCGGTGCTTTGGTTTGCGGAATGGCTTTTGGGTGTGTGGTAAATAATGGAAATACATTTGTCTCGCGCCGAAAGAGATGGAAGAAATATAGAAGCAACAGAGTTTTTCCACCTGAATGTCGGAAAATGGTAAATCGTGGAAGCTTGTGCTTGCTTTCTGCTTCTAAAGTTTGTCTCTCTTCAAGCTCCCCGCCTTGTCGGGAGCCGCCCGACAGCGGCCTACTTTCCCCCGTGGGAAAGTAGGCAAAGCACGTACACAGGGGCGGACTCAGCAGGCGGAGAGTGAGATGTCCGCCCCTGCACCCCACGGCTTTTAGAAAGCGCGGGGCAAGCGCACCCCGGCCTTGGCGGAAAGAAGTTAGTTTTCAGCCGGGAAAACCCGGGGGCGGCCCCTGCTCATGGGCCGCCCAAACGGGAGTAAGGCAACCGCCCTGCCGCGAAGGATGGCTCTTTAATAAGTGGAAAATCATAGAAACAGTAAAGCTGTGTCGCCGAGATTTCGGAAAATGGAAAGTCATTTGCCTTATGTGTAAGGTGATATTCCAGGAAACAGCAAACTATGGAAGGCAATGTTCGGCCCTCTGCACCCCAATCCCCCGCATCCTTAAGCACACAAAAACTCAGGGCCTGGGGATACCCCCAAGCCCCAAAATCACATTCCCATTTGCCGCAAAACCTACGGAATACCGCTGCCTGACCTCGCCAAGAGGCATCGCCTTAAGGCAGGATCACCGGCTTTTGGGTGTATTCCCGCCCGCAGGGGCCCGGGCGCCCCAGGGACAGCTCGTACTGGTCCCCCGCGGCGGCCTCCAGCAGGGCAAACTCCTCCGCGGCCCCGCCCAGCTCCCGCAGGCGCGCCAGAGAGGACGAGACCGGCAGCGAAGCCGTATCCCGGGCAGCGGAGAGGATCTCCCGCCCGCGGCCGTTAAACCCCAGCACGCGGATATAGGGCGGGTCCTTCGTCTGTACCCGCTCCGTCACACCCAAAAAGCCGCAGGCCGCAATGCGCCGGATGCGGCTGTGGGCATACCGCTTGGACTTGATCATCCCGTACAGCTCCTCCAAAGTGGATGCCCGGCGCACGCTCTGATACACCCGGTTTTCCAGCCCCTCGCTGATGCCCGGCAGGGCGGCGATCTCTTTCAGCGTAAGGCTCCGCAGGCGGGAGAGCACCGCCCGCTCCAGCAGCTCAGGCTCCGCCGCGCGCCCGGCCAAGATCTCCTCCCGGTACAGCTCCGCTACGCCTTCCGGAAGATATGGCTGCGCTTTGGAGGGGCCGTCCTCCTCCCGCAGGATACTGCGAAGGGCCGAAGCGCTGGCAAAGCCCCCTTCGGGCTGTCCGCTGTCGTGGGGCACCCCGGCCCGTTTCACCGCCAAAAATTCCGGCAGAAAGCCGATGCGGTTGGCTGCCTTGATATATTCCATCCCCAAAATGTTGTTGGGCTTTTGGAACGCCCCGGCGCACTCCTCCCCTGCCGTGCGGCGCACCGCCTCCTGACGCACCGCGGCAAAGGATGCCCCGCCGGAAAGGCGGCTCCGCAGCTCTATTCCAAAGCGGCGGGCGCCAAGAGCCCGCACCCCCTCTTCCAGAAGCTCCAGCGAATCCTCCGCGCCGAAACTCAGCATATCCACACAGCCCAAGGCCCCCAGCAGAAACACCCCGCCGTAGGCAAAGCGCTCCGCCGTGGCCGCCGCATAGGGCTGGGGCAGCTCCAGCACCAGGTCCGCCCCGCTGCGCAGCGCGGCGAGCGCCCGGATATCCTTGTGAAACAGGGCGGGCTCCCCCCGCTGGAGGAAGTTTCCCCCCAGCACCACCGCCACATGGGTGGCTCCGGCGGCCCTCGTCTGCGCGATCTGATAGGCATGCCCCCTGTGAAAAGGGTTGTATTCGGCGATGATCCCCGCGGTCTTCATAGGGCCTTCCTTTCCCCGCCCGGAGCACAGGCGGCAAGAGTGTTTTGCCTTGCATTTTCCTTCTGATTGTAATAATATATAAGAGTATTGCTCCTTGTCAAGCAAGCGGGCAGGGGAATAAAAAATCGGGAGGATCATCAATGAAAGTTTTGATTATCAACGCGGGCAGTTCTTCTCTCAAATATCAGCTTTTCAACATGGAGAACGAGTCCGTCCTGGCCAAGGGCAACTGTGAGCGCATCGGCATCGACGGCCTCATCACCCACAAAACCGCCGCGGGCGTGGAAGTAAAAAAAGAGGTGGCGTTCCCTACCCATAAAGAGGCCTTTATGACCGTCGTCGAGGTCCTGACCTCCGGCGAGGGCAAGGTGATCGACAGCGTAAAAGAGATCGTCGCCGTCGGGCACCGGGTGCTTCACGGCAGCGAGGTGTACAAGACCTCCACTCTGGTCACCGACAAGGTCATCGAGGACGTCATGGCTTTCCGGGAGCTGGGACCGCTGCACAACCCGCCCCAAGCCATCGCCATGAAGGCCTGCCAGGAAGTATTCGGCAAGGACGTTCCCATGGTGGCCGTGTTCGATACCTCCTTCCACCAGACCATGCCCCCCAAAGCTTACATGTTTGGCGTTCCCTACGAGTACTATGAGAAATACTCCATCCGCCGCTACGGCTTCCACGGCACCAGCCACCGCTATGTCAGCCAGCACTACGGCGAGCTGAAGGGCTCTCTGGAGGGCACCCGCATCATCACCTGCCACCTGGGCAACGGAAGCTCCATCTCCGCGGTGAAGGACGGCAAATGCGCCGATACCTCCATGGGCCTCACCCCTCTGGACGGCTTTATCATGGGCACCCGCAGCGGCGGCATCGACCCCTCTGTGGTGACCTACATCATGAACAAAGAGGGCCTGACCCCTGACCAAATGTCCGATCTGATGAACAAAAAATCCGGCTTCTTGGGCCTTTCCGGCATCTCCAGCGATTGCCGCGACGTACAGGCCGCGGCGGCGCAAGGCAACCCCCGCGCCCAGCTGACCATTGATATGCTGGTCTATCAGATCAAAAAATTCATCGGCTCCTACGCCGCCGCCATGGGCGGGGTGGACGCCGTAGTCTTCACCGGCGGCATCGGCGAGAACGACGCTAAGGTTCGCCAGCTGGTCTGCTCCGATATGGAGTTCCTGGGTCTTACCATCTCCGACGAGCTCAACGACAAGGCCTCCCGCCACGACGCCATGTTCTCCGCTCCCGGTTCTAAGGTGGAAGCCTGGGTCATCCCCACCAACGAAGAGCTGCTCATCGCCCGCGACACCATGGAGATCATCGCCAAATAACCTTTTTGATTTTTCGAAAAACCGGCCTGTAAAAGGGCCGGTTTTTTCATGTTTTTTTCGGCGTTTTCGTAATATCATAAACCGGATGGTTTTTAATCACAATTTTGGTGGTGAAAGCGTTTACATAAGACTATAATGAAATTAATAAGCGAGGGCTTGTCCCCAATTCTGAAGAGGAGTGTACATCAGATGAAAGTTGGTATTCAGTTGTACTCTGTCAAAGACCATCTTATGAAAGACGGTCTGGGCACCATGAAAGAGGTCGCGAAGATCGGTTACAAGTACATCGAGCCGTTTTCCTCCAGCCGTTTCCCCGTGGGCGAGGCTGAAAAAGGCTACGGCCTGGGCATGAACCGTGCCGACGCCAAAGCTTTTCTGAGCGATACCGGCATCCAGATCGTCGGCGGGCACTACTACTACCCCGGCCTGGAAGATTTTGAGGGCATGTGCGATTATTACGCCTTCCTCGGCGCCAAAAATTTCGGCTCCGGCGGCGACTTTTACCCCGGCGGCAAGGATGAGCTCCTGCGCAAGATCGAGCTGATGATCCACGACGCTAAGATCGCCAAACAGTATGGCCTGCGCTACTACTACCACAACTATTTCTGGGAGTACCAGAAATTTGACGGCAAAACCGTCATGGAGATCATCGCCGAGAACACCGATCCGGATCTCGTCTATTTTGAGCAGGACAACTACTGGGCTGCCCGCGGCGGCGTTGATCCCGTCAAAGAAGCCGAAAAGCTGAAAGGCCGCCTGATCCTCATGCATCAGAAGGACTTTGCCAAAGACGCCAACGAGCCCATCAACCTGTTTGAGCAGCGCGTGGACATCAATAAGCCCATTTTCCCCGAGAACCATCGTGATAACCGCCATGTGGGCACCTTTGCCGAAGTCGGCAACGGCATCCTCCCCATTCAGGATTACATCGACGCCGGCAACAAGGTGGGCGTAGAGTACATCCTCCTGGAGCAGGATCTCACAAAGATCGACGAGATCGAATCCATTAAGATTAGCATGAACGCCTTTAAGAAATTCAGCGGCGTAGAGTGGGACTGATCCTTCTTCGATCGATTGCTTTTCCCTCCAATATTACTATCTTATCATTTTTACGGGCTTCCGCCTTTCGGAGGCCCGTTCCTTCTATCCGCCTGTGAAAAACCGGCCCCGAGCCGGATATCCATAATAAAGGAGCGTTTGAACCATGAAAGTAGGGATCCAGCTTTATTCCGTGAAGCAGCATTTGATGAAGGACGGCCTGGGTACCATGAAAGAGGTCGCAAAGATCGGTTACAAATACATCGAATCCTTCTCCGCCTCCCGCTTCCCCATCGGCGAAGGGGAAAAGGCCTTCGGCCTGGGTCTGGAGCGCCGGGACGCCAAGGCGTTTCTCGACGACACCGGCATCCGGGTGGTGGGCGCCCATCACCACCCCATCGACTGCCCTCATTTTGAGGCCATGTGCGATTATTTTTCCTACCTCGGCGTTCAAAACATCGGCATGGCGGGCACCCAGTACCCCGGCGGCAAAGACGAGGTGCTGAAAAAATGCGAGATCCTGATGAAAAATGCGGAGACCGCCAAAAAATACGGTATGTGGTACTATTATCACAACCATTTCCAGGAGTATCAAAAATTTGACGGCGAAACCGTCATGGAGATCATCCAGAAAAACACCCAGCCCGGGCTTTTGTGCTTTGAGCAGGACAACTATTGGACTGCCCGCGGCGGCGCAGACCCTGTTAAGGAGGCGGAAAAACTGAAAGGCCGCCTGATCCTCATGCATCAGAAGGACTTTGCCAAGGACGCCGGGGAACCCGTCAGCCTCTTTGATCAGCGCGTGGATATCAACAAGCCCATCACTCAGGAGATCCATCAGACAAACCGCCACGTAGGCACCTTTGCCGAGGTCGGCAACGGCATCCTTCCCATTCAGGATTACATCGACGCCGGCAACCGCCTGGGGGTGGAATACATCCTGCTGGAGCAGGATCTTACCCGCATCGACGAATTTGATTCCATACGCATCAGCATGGATGCTTTTCGAAAATTCACGGGCGTAGAGTGGGATTGACCCCGCCGCCCAGAACAAAAGTAAGGGAGCGATACCATTGAAAGTAGGGATCCAGCTTTATTCCGTAAAACAGCACCTGATGAAGGACGGCCTGGGCACCATGAAAGAGGTCGCGAAGATCGGGTATAAGTACATCGAGCCGTTTTCCTCCAGCCGGTTCCCCGTGGGAGAGGCGGAAAAGGGCTTCGGCCTGGGCCTTGCCCGCGCAGAGGCCAAAGCTTTTCTAAACGATACCGGTATCCAGATCGCCGGCGGGCACCATTCCCCCGTCGACTATGCCAATTTTGAAGCCATGTGCGATTATTTTGCCTTTTTGGGCGCCAAAAACCTGGGTTCCGCCGGCAGCCAGTACCCCGGCGGAAAAGAGGAGCTTCTGCGCAAGATCGAGATCATCAACAAAAACGCGGAAACCGCCAAAAAATACGGCCTTCGTTACTACTACCACAACCATTTCTGGGAGTACCAGAAATTTGACGGCAAAACCGTCATGGAGATCATCGCCGAAAACACCGACCCCGGCCTTGTCTATTTTGAGCAGGACAACTACTGGGCTGCCCGCGGCGGCGTCGATCCCGTCAAAGAGGCGGAAAAACTAAAAGGCCGCCTGATCCTCATGCACCAGAAGGATTTTGCCAAGGACGCCGGGGAACCCATCAGCCTCTTTGACGGCCGGGTAGACCCCAACGGCCCCATTTCCCTTGAGACCCACCAGCAAAACCGCCATGTGGGCACCTTTGCCGAAGTCGGCAACGGCGTTCTCCCCATTCAGGATTACATCGACGCCGGTAACCGCCTGGGGGTGGAGTATATCCTGCTGGAGCAGGACCTCACCCGCATTGATGAGTTTGACTCCATCCGCATCAGCATGGAGGCCTTCCACAAATTTAGCGGCATCGAGTGGGAGTAATCAAACCTCTTTCCCATCCGCGCCAAAAGGCCCGTTTCCCTGTGGGGAAACGGGCCTTTTTTGTTCAGAGGGTTTTGGTCATGCGCCGTGGACGATGCCGTCCAGCAGCTTCATCTGATAATCGTAATGGGCGGAGACCTTTTCGGTATCCGATTTTTGCATGGCGTCCCGGCGGCGCACACACACGGTCAGATCCTCCGGCAGGTTCTCGATCCCCTGAGCCAGATCGGTCTGAGCCAGGGGGAGACGGTCGCTTTGCTCCAGCTGAAGCTCCGGATAGCGCTCGGAGAGATCCATCAGCAGATCCTCTCCCTTGAGCTTTTCGTACTGAGCGTCATCCAGAATAAAGATCGCCGTATCGCCCAGCAAGGTGGCGGAAAGACGGGTGGATGCCGCCATGACTACGTTGGGGTCTCCCGTTTCCAGATTTTCGGGGAAAATGGCCTGGCCAAGCTCGATGTTGGTCTCCTGCTTCCCGTCATAATCTTCCACATAGGTCTCCATTTTCGCGCACAACTGCTCCGCCTGCTCGTCGGTCACATAAGTATCGCAGCTCAAAAACACCGTCGCGTCGTAAACCTCCTGCGTCACGAGGTCGCGGATCAAAATGGCAGCCAAGATCGCCACAAAAACGCCGGCTACCACATGCCATTTATAATAATACCAAAAATTTTCCCAGCCTTTTTTGCCTTTCAGCTGATCTTTCGTCCCATACTTTTCTGCCATAAGCCCTCCACGTCTTTCGATTGAATCTCCATTGCAGGACGCGCCTTAAAAGGAAAACTGTCCCCATGCATAGACGGGAACAGCTTTCAATATAGCAAAAAGTTTTAAAGCAAGCATCGCTAATTTGTGAACAAATAGAAAACAGACGGCCAGGGTTCCGGACTCCGCGCGCCCTGCGGCCCAAAGCGGCCTGCGGTCATTCCTGCCCCTTGGGCGGGCCGTCCTCTTCCTTTTTCTCCTTCACCGCTGCAATTTTCCCCTTTTCATACGCCGCATTTTCCTCAAACTCTACCATGCGGTAATGCCGACGGCCGTTTTCCTTGGCCTCGTAAAGCTTGCAGTCCGCGGCGCGAAGCATCCCGGACATCAGCCAGCCGCTCAGCTCCTGCTGATAAAAATAGCAGCATCCCATGGAAAAGCTGACGTCGATCTGGCGGTTGGTAAACTTGCGCTCGCCCATACGCCCATACAGGCCGTCCATGGCCGCTTTGATCTCATCGATCTGGGAAAACCAGACGCATGCGACAAATTCCTCGCCGCCAAAACGGACCACCTGTCCCGCACCGAAGGCGTCTTTCAGCATCTGCCCAACCTCGATGAGCACCTCGTCGCCAATCTCGTGGCCAAAAGTGTCGTTGACCCTTTTAAACCAGTCGATATCCGCGATGATCAGGGCAAGGCCCTTCTTCCCGGCCCGGTGGCGATCCAGATAATGGATCAGCTGGTCGTTGTAGTAGCTGCGGTTGCGCAGGCTGGTCAGCGGATCGGTATAGATCTTTTCAAACTGGACGCGCCGGTACATCTGGTAAAGGATGGTGAACAGCAGGATCAGCACCAAAGAGGACACCATCAGCAGGGTCCCCAGGGCGCGCATGGCTGTTGTACGGTAGCTGTCAAAATCGCTGGTTTGCAGCTCCACCCCCAAAACGCCGATGTAGCTTCCTTCTACGCTGTACAGCGGGGCATATCCGCAGATATGGTCGCCCCACTCGCTCTCGTTAAACAGATAGGTGGGGGCCTCCCCAAAAATCACCTGATCCTCTTCAATATAATAGGAATAACGATGAATATCTTCGGTGTTGTCGTTATCCCGCTCCGCCGCCACGGCTTCGCTTTCCGGGCTGACATTGACGTCCAGCAGCCAGAGGATATCCAGCGGAGTCCCGACAGGCGCTTCAAAAAGGGACTGGTTTTCCGGCGTGACCCAATATCGGACCTCATCCTTTTTCAGGTGCACCATGACATAGGCGTAATCCACCCGGGTGGAAAAGCTGTCGTTGTCCATCATGTCGCGCAGGCTCTCGTTTTCCTCGCAGCTGTGCAGCTCCCCATAGCTGTAGTTTTTCAGCCGGCTCACCTGCTCGTCGGTCAAATGGATGTTTTTCGCGGCGAGCACCGCAAAGTTTTTCGCGGCATTCCCCTGCGAAGCAAGGTAGCCCTGTTCGATCCGCCGGTTGCTTCGGTCGAAAGTAAAAAACGACACCATCAGAAACACCAACAAAAACACAAAACCCAGCAAAAACGTGCTTCTCTCTTTTTTCACGGGATCTCTCCCCCTTTCGCACGCGGCTGCGCCTGTCCGCGAACCCGCGGCCGCCTTATTCCTCTTCCGGTTTTTGCAGATACTTTTTCAGCAGATAGTAAAGCTTGTCATAATTGATCGGTTTGGAAATATGGTCGTTCATCCCGCTGGCCAGAGCCGCCGTCACATCTTCCGTAAAAGCGTTGGCGGTCATGGCGATGATGGGGATCTCTTTGGCCTGGGGATGGCCGGAAGCGCGGATTGCCCTGGCCGACTCGTGGCCGTCCATCACCGGCATCTGGATATCCATCAGGATCACCTGATAGGCCCCCGGCTGGGAAGCGGTGAATTTATCCAGCGCCTCCTTGCCGTTGACTGCGGTGTCGATGACAAAATCGCTCTTTTGGAGGATGGAAACGGCAATCTCCAAATTCATGGCGTTATCTTCGGCCAGCAACACCCGCACGCCGGAAAAATCGGCCTTTTGATCCAAATGCTCCGCTCCCTGGGCTGGGTCATACTTTCCAAAGGTATCCACCAACAGGTCGAACATGGAGGATTGGAACAGGGGCTTTGCGATCAACCGGTTGACGCCGGCCTTTATGGCCGCGTCCCGGATCTCGCTGATATCATAGGCGCTGGCGATGATAATGGGCATATCTTTTTTGCATTCCTGCCGGATCCGTTCCGCGGTCTCTACCCCGTTGAGCCCAGGCATGTTCCAGTCGATGAGGCACAGGTCGTATTCATAGTCTGTGCCGTCCCGCTTCATGATCTGCCGGATGGCGGCCTCACCGCTCAGGGCCACGTCGCTTTTTACCCGGCAGCGTTTCAGCAGCGCTTTCATATAATCGCAGGAGCGGCTTTCGTCGTCGACGATCAGCGCGCGCAGCTTGGAAAAATCGCAAACGCCGGAGGAACGCCCCTCCCCAGCTTTCACCTTGCCAAAAGCCAGGGTCACCGTAAAGGTGGTGCCCTCGCCCTCGGTGCTGTCCACCTGGATGCTGCCGTGCATCATGGTGACCAGATTGTTCGTAATGGAAAGCCCCAGGCCGGATCCGCCATATTTGCGGGCCGTTTCGGCCTTTTCCTGCTCAAAGGGATTGAAGATCCGCGCCATAAACTCCCGGCTCATGCCGATCCCCGTATCCGCTACCTCAAAGCGGAAGCGCACCTGGTCTCCTCCGCCCTGCAGCTGTGCCACCGTAAGGCGCACGCGGCCGGGGGATGGCGTAAACTTCATGGCGTTGGACAACAGGTTCATGAGGATCTGATTCAGGCGGAGCTGATCCCCCTCCACCATTTCCTCGGTCACATCCAAAATCTCCACTTTAAAATCGATGCCTTTTTCCTTCGCTTGACTGTAAAACAGCAGGCTGACAGTGGAGAGCAGCTCTTTCAAATCGAATTTTTCTGCCGCAATTTTGATCTTTCCGCTTTCAATGGCGGAAATATCCAGGACGTCGTTGATGATATTGAGCAGGTGCCGCGCGGCGCTTTGGCATTTCTGAATGTAGTCCTCTACCTTAACCGGCTCTTCCAGGCAATCGCCCATAAGGGTCAGGTAGCCGATGACCGCGTTGAGGGGGGTGCGGATCTCATGGCTCATACGGGACATAAAACTGCCCTTGGCTTCGCTTGCTTCTTTGGCCACGCGAAGCGCGTCTGTCAGCGCCTTGCGGTTTTCTTCCTCCTTTACCTTCAGCTCGTTGATGTTGCGTTTAAAGAGCATAAAGTTGCGGGGATGCCGCTCGTCCGGCTTCATGCCGTGGATGGTGTAGATATACCAGCGATAGACGCCGTCCTTGCCCCTTCCCCGGGCCTCGAACACCATTTCTTTTCCGTCGCGGATCAGCTCATCCAGCGTTTCTTCGGTGATCCGGTCCGCCACCGAAGCGTAATCCTCCTGCCGCATAAAACCTTCCGCATTTTCCGCAGTCCTGTAGGGATGCTCATCCACGCACAGAACATTGTCTTTAAAGTAAAATTCCTTGCTTCTCATGGTCTGAAGGCAGACCTCCATCACGCTCTCGTTGGCGTGACAGACATAACCAAACAGGCGCTGGATCTCCCGGGCTTGCTCCCGGTCCCGTACCTGGGCGCGATGGCGGAACGCCAACAGCACAGCCCCGCCAACCAGCATCAAGATCACCGCCACAGCCACCACCGCCGCCACCGGGTGATTGTACAGTTCCTCCAAAAGGGAAAACGTACCGGCTCTGTTTTCGGTGTAGGCCATGGTCAGCTGGTCAAGCCAGAGCTTATCGACGCTGGCGACGCTTTTGTTGAGGATGGAGAACAGTACGGCGTCCCCCGTATCCCCGACGCCTACGCAGAAATTCGTGGTAAAATCCGGCACCAGGGTGGAAACCAGGCGATGGGTAATATCATCCTCGATGGCTTTTTCCGCCACATAGGTGTACAGGTACGCGGCGTCCTGGCGGCCTTCTTTCACCGCGCTGACGCATTCCTCCCCCGTATCATAGTAGACGATCTCAAGCCCGGTGTTGATCTTTTCCAGGTCCCGCCGCACAGCTTCCTTGTCGTCCAGCTCCTCTTCGATCATCCGGGTCAGGTTGGTGATGGTATTCATGGGCGTGCGGATATCATGGCTCATACGGGACAAAAATTCGCTTTTCGACCGGGTGGCTGCCAGCACCTCCTGGTTTTTCCTGCGCATGAAAACAGAATAGACCCCCAGGCTGATGGTAAGCAGGATCAGCGCCACCGCCGCCATCGAAACCAGAACCGCCTGCAGGGGTTTTGCGTACAGCAGCTCCTCCAGGGTATGCTGCGCCGGATAGACGATATTTTTCCGGAGAATGCCGTCCAGCGTTTCCGCCGGGATCATACGCAGGGTTTTGGAAAGGATGCGGACCAGCTGTTGGTCGCTGTTTTTGCCCACGCCAAAGCAGACGCCCTGCCGCAGGCCCGCAAAGGTATTGTCCTGCAGGCGCATGTACCGCCCCTTAGAAAGATAATAGTCGGCTTCGTAGCCGTTCATGATCGTGGCGTCGCATTCCCCACGCCAGACCGCGGCAACACAGTCCTCCTGGCTGGCATAATACACGATCGACCATTCCGGCTGCTGCCTTTCCAGCATTTGGCGCAGGTAATCGTCCTTTATGGCGGCAATCGTTTTAACCGGCGCCGCCGGATCCTTTGTGATCACCGATACGCTGCCTTCGATAAACGGCTGGGTGACGTCAAGGTCGTTCTGCACCGCCCATGCGATGTCGCTGGTCAGGGAGGTAATGGTATTGGCGCGGGAGGCGTTTTGCAGGGCGGACCAGCGCTCCTCGTCTTCAATATACTGAAATTCGATCCCGGTCAGCTTCGAGATCTCCTCCAACAGGTCCGGGACGATCCCCCGCCAAACGCCGGTCTTTTCCTCCCGGTATTCAAAGGGCCGGCCGCGCCCGCCCGGGGCCACCGCCACCACCGGGGCCGTGCCGAGATACTCTCGTTCTTCTTTTGTAAAAACGCCGTTGCGCCCATTTTGCGCGTCGTAATATTTATCGTAAAGGGTCTCCGCAAAATTGGAATAGAAGGTATTCACATCCAAAAGCGCCTGATCCAGTTCTTTCAGTAGCTCCTGATTTCCCTGCGCCACCGCGTAATAAAAGTTTACGTTCAGCAGCTGATCCACAACGGCGTAGGAAGAAAGATCCTGAAAATTGGTCATCAGCGCCGCGTCTGCCCGGCCCGATTCCAGCGCGTCGTAGGCCTGACGATAGGTGCCGCAGGGGATCTCTTCCACAGAATAATTTAGAAAAAGCGGCACATTGGCGTTATTTTCCTGATAGGCGACAGCCGCCCCGTCAAAGGAAGCGTAATCCTGATAGGAAAGCTGCCCGGCTCCTTTGCGGGTGATCAGGCAGGACATGGATTCTCCCGCGGGGATCGCGGAAAAATCAAACCGCTGCTCCCGCTCCTCATTTTTCACCCAAAAGCCCAAAAGGTCAATTCTCCCGCAGGCGAGCATCTCCTGCAGCTGTCCCCAGCTGCCCTCCACATATTCGATCTTCCAGCCCGCGTACTGGGCCAAAAGCTGCTCGTAGTCATAACCATAGCCGGAGAGCGCCCCGTCGCTCTCCCTGCGATGGTAGCCGGTGGAAAGAGAACAGCCGACCCGAACCGTCCGCGGCGCCTTTTCTTCCGCCTGGGCGGGAAAGGAAAACAACGGGAGCAATACCATCAAAACACATGCAGCGGCAAAGCTTTTTCTTTTTCTCTGCCCCTTCATAGCGCATTCTCCATTCTTTTGTGATTTTGCGCCGCCGCTTTTTTCAAAACAGCTTTGCCAGTTTGCGGCTCGATCCGCGGCGATGGGCTTTGCAAAATAGGCCGTCTCCCGGCCAGCGCTGGTCTTCATAAAACACGAAATACCGTATCGATCATAATTTTCATTGTACGACAAAATCCCTATCTTTTCAACTGCTGCCGCCGATAAACCGCCGGGGGGGATCGTTTTCTCCACATCCCGCTCCCCCTCCGGACAAAAACGCCGCCTTGCCCCATGCTTTTTTCCACAGGAAACCAGCTCCGCCGGTATGAGCGAAACTGGCGGCGGAGCGTTGACGAGGGACAGGCGGTATGCTATATTGAAACCAAATATCCCCTCCGCCTTTGGCTATAGAACGTCCGGCCAAACCGGCCCAAAAGGAGCGCTGAAAATGAAATTCATCTATCTGCACGGGCTGGGCCAGACGGCCGGCAGCTGGGAGAAGGCCGTCCCGCCGCTGGGGCTTTTCCAAGACGCCATATGTCCCGATTTGTCGAAGCTGCTGGCAGGTGCGCCGGTGTCCTATGACGCCCTCTATTCCTCCTTTTGCGCCCTGTGCGATGGGCTTGAGGCGCCCCTCAACCTGTGCGGCCTGTCTCTGGGCGGTACCCTGGCGCTCCACTATGCCATCGAACATCCTCTAAAGGTAAACTCGCTGGTTCTGATCGCCGCGCAATATAAAATGCCCAAGGCGCTTCTTGCGTTTCAAAACATGGTGTTTCGGTTTATGAAAAGATCCATGTTCCGGCAAATGGGCTTTGAAAAGGAAGATCTCATCCGGCTTTGCAAAACCATGATGGAGCTGGATTTCAGCGGCTCCCTCGGCCAGATCTCCTGCCCTGTTTTGATCGTATGCGGCGAAAAAGACAAAGCGAACCTGCGCGCCTCCCAAGAGCTCTTTCGCGCCTTGCCCCACTCTATGCTTCAGGTGATTCCGGGGGCGGGACACGAGGTGAACATAGAATCCCCAGAAAAATTATCCGCGGCCCTTTGCGATTTTTATTTGGGGCAATAAGGCTTAATCCAAAAAACGGGCAGCCCCTTTTGGGAGGCTGCCCGTTTTTTGTTCTTTTTTCCGGCCAAAAGTCCTTTATCCGCCGGATAAAGGACGGCGCAGTTTCAGCGCAGGCCTTTTCTCCTGCGGTAAAGGACGATCTCGGGGGAATCTCCCTGGCCGGAGTATTCGCAGACCAAAAGATGCTCCTCGTCTGCCACCAGGCCATAGAAACGGCCGCTGCCCTGTTTTGGCACCTGGGTTCCCAGATAGACCTTATCGTCCTCCAACAGTTTGATCCGCCGCCCGTCCGGGAGGGGATATTCCAGGTTTACAAAAGCCCCACGCAGGGAATACAGGCGGGTGATCTCCGGCAAATCCGGGATATCCAGCGCGCTCATTTCCTCCAGCAGCTGTTTTCTCAGGGCGCAGGCCCCGCCGCAGGCGGCGCACCGCTCCTGATTTTTCTCTTTGCAGCATTCCGCCACAATGCATGCCTCGCCGAAAGGACGGCCCCCCGTCCTGACGCAGCCCCCGCAGGCCTCCCGGAACGGGCACTCGCCGCAGTCTGCTCCGCAAATTGTTTCCAGCATCGCGACCCCTCCTTGTTGCCGTCTTTTATTTCGTCAGCTCTCCACAAAGCGCGGAGAGCGAATCGGATCCGTTTTCCATTACGCCTGTTCCCGGTTTTTGGGGAGGGTATCCCGAATTCTGTGTAAACGATGAAAAGCAGTGCAAATAGAGCAAATTATTTTAGGGGAGCAGCTTCGTCTTCAGGGGCCGCGAGGGTATCCCGAATTCTGTGTAAACGATGAAAAGCAG